>JASFJP010000077.1:0-11611 GCA_050121225.1 Desulfobacterales bacterium | reverse complement strand
TTTCAAACACTGTTTTGTGGGGGAACAGGTTGAACGACTGGAACACCATACCAACTTCAGCTCGCAACTTATTGATATTCGTCTTGGGGTCAAGCACATCGATCCCGTCTATATAAATATGGCCTGAATCCGCCTTCTCCAAATAATTCAGACATCTGAGATATGTGCTTTTACCGGATCCGGATGGGCCACATACGACCACAACCTCACCGGCACCAATTTTCGTTGAAACATTTACCAATGCCTTGACTTCGTGGGGGACGTGAAAGGTTTTGCTTATGTTTTTTACATCGATCACGAGATGGCCATCCTTCTTTCAAGGTGTTGAACTACCATCGATAGGGTAAAGGTTAAAAAGAGATACAATATTGCACACAATATATAAATTTCGAAGGGTTGCAGACTGGCCGTAACGGCTTCCCGGGCCGCCTTGGTCAATTCACGGATGGCGATGATCCCCAAGAGCGACGAGTCCTTGATTAGGCTGATGAACTGGCCGGCTAAAGGCGGTAATATCCTGCGCAACGCTTGGGGCAGGATAATGTGTAGCATGGATTGGCCGTAGGTCATTCCTAACGACCGAGCCGCCTCCGTTTGCCCCCTGTGAATGGATTGAATACCGGCCCTAACAATTTCAGTTACATAGGCGCCGGCAAAACAGGCCAGAGACGCCACCCCGTACCAGAAAGCCGGAAGCCGTCCAATCCCGTAGGCGGCAAGTAAGTCATTGATCACCGTTCCGAATACAAAGTACCAAATAAGGATCTGGACCATCAAAGGAGATCCGCGAATGACCTCAACATATACGATCGTGATCCATTTTAATGCAGGATTAGAGGATATGCGCGTAAGACCGCCGATGATCCCGATTAATACCCCTAAAAGCGTCGCGATCACACTGAGTTTCAGCGTAATCCAAAGACCAATGATAAGAAGGCCGGGTTTCCATTTCGTGTAGGAAGCCAGAGCGTCACCAATGGAAATGACTTCACCCTTCTCAACGGTAACCCCATCGACCGGAACCTTGTATAACTCGGTGACATCCAGTCCCTTTACTGCAATGACGGCCTCCTTCCCGTCCTTCGTAATCGATTCAACATCACCATCGATATCAGAGATGATGCTAATCGTATCTTTGTATGCAAAATAGATGGGAACGCGGTTCCATCGCCACACATACTCGATTTTCTGTGTTGCATAATAAAACAAACCCGATGCTATGCAGACGAAAACAACGAAGACGGCTACCCAAAAATTGTAAGACGCGTGTCGGTTTAAACGCCGCTGATTTTTTGATGTGGCCATAGCTTTTTTTCGTTTTTGCTAGATTAGGATTGAGAGCATTTTCCATCCGAATCCTTTGAAGTCGGAGCTGCCCGATTTTTTATCGTCATACCGGCCGGCTGAATATTCCCGGGCCGGCCGGTATTATCAGGGAAAGCGGATTCACTTATACTGACGGATTACTTAAGTTCTTTTTGCCACTCTGTACCGATAATCCACTTCTGGTAAAGCCGGTCATAGAAGCCGTCACCCTTGGTCTGCCTTAAGAAGTTATTCAGAAAGTTAAGAAAATCCGGGTCGCCTTTGTTAATGGCCCATGCAAGGGGTTCAAAGGTGAAAGGCTCGTCCAGGAATACAGTCTTGCCCTTACCTTGGCTGCCATAGAGGAACCCGCAGAAAGGCAGGTCATATACCAGGGCATCCGCTTTACCGTTGATAACCTCAAGGCCCGCTTCGGCTTCCGATTCAAACCCTTTGTAGGTGGCTTTGGGGATATACCTTTTGATGGCCTGCTCGCCGGTGGTTCCCATACGGGAGGTAAGAATATATTGGGGGTTATTGAGATCTTTATAAGATTTTACCTTGCCTTCATGCCTTTTGTTTAAAAGGATGGTCTGCCCCACAACGATATACGGATCGGCAAAGTTAATTTTTAGGTTTCTTTCCTGGGTGATCGTCATCCCGCCCATAATAATATCAAATTTGTTCGTCACAAGGGCAGGAATGATGCCGTCCCAGGCCGTGTTGACCGGCACGAATTTAACCCCCATGTCCTTTGCCATTCTTCTGCCGTAATCCATGTCAAATCCGATAAAGTTACCTTTTTTATCGGTCATTTCAAACGGCACGTAGCCGGATTCAAAACCGACGCGCAGCTCGCCTCTCTTTAAAATGCTTTCAACGGTCGATTTTTTGGCGAGTTCAATGTCAGCGCCGAATGCTGAGGTGGTCAGTAGGAATCCGATTACCATGAATGCCACTAAACTAACGATTACTTCTCTTTTCATGCTTTACCTCCTTTTAGTTGATTGTAAATTGGGTCCAATAGACCAAGCCGCATGTAAAGGTTGATCCACAGCCGAGGCCTGATGCGCCCCCTTCCCAAGATCCGCGTCTGGAACCGTTGGACTTGCAGGAAACTTTCCCAATAAAGGAAATTTAACATTTGAATCTTAATTGGATTTCCACTTGTATATCATAAAAAAAATAAAGTAAAGTAGTAAAAACCTATTGTACTAATAATCTTGACTTTAACGCGCTTGAATAGATATTAATAACCGAAGTCGGATCCGCGTGGAGCCGATTTGGGTGGTATTATTCCTTTCTGTTCGCGTGAAGGATGTGTCAAAAAGAATCCCTAACATTCTTTAACCTTTAGATTTCTAACGCGCAGATATTGGTCTATTTTTAAATCAATCGTCAATCGAACATCTTCAATCACAAGTGGAGGATACCATGGCAGACAAAGACGTATCGAGTTTGGAAGAAATTTTAAATCTTCCGCAAGTGCGAAAGGCGACCGATGACATTAATAGCGAGCTGCTCGAACGAAGGCAATACGAGCCGCCAAAATGTAACGTGTTTTCTTATCCATGTACGACATTACGGGAAACGGACCAGTATCGATTCGAGGTGGACAAGGAAGCCGAAAAACAACTACCCAATATTATCGGTAACAAGGTTCAGTTCATCGAGGGCCACGATGCTGTCGATGATGACCTCATTCGAAGCTACGGCCGGAAGCGCCATATTGGTATTGTCTTTTCGGGAGGGCCTGCACCGGGTGGTCATAATGTGATAGCTGGATTGTATGATGCTGCCAAAAAAGCCAATCCGGAGACGAAGGTGTATGGATTTCTAACCGGACCTGATGGCATCATTGAAAACGAAGTCATCGAACTCAATGACAAGCTGGTCAACGATTATCGAAATCTGGGCGGATTTACCATGATTAAGACCGGTCGAACTAAAATCGATACCAAAGAAAAAATGACCTTAGCGCAGGAGACATGCAAGCGCCTGAACCTAGACACCCTGGTGATTGTTGGTGGAGATGACTCCAATACCAATGCCGCATTTTTGGCCCAGGAAATGCTCAAGGATGGCGTGCAGGTCTTGGGGGTTCCCAAAACCATCGACGGGGACATTCAGGTCAGGGATGCGGATGGAAACGTTCTTTGTGCCATGTCGTTCGGGTTTCATACGGCGGCACGTGCGTTTGCAAACTCGATCAGTAATCTATGCACCGACAGCAGTTCCGATATCAAATACTGGCATATCTGCAAAGTGATGGGAAGAGTTGCCAGTCACCTGGCCTTGGAGGTTGCTTTACAGACCCATGCCAACATGACCTTGATCGGTGAAGACCTATCGGATTACACGGATAAAGAACGACTATCAAAAGCTCAGAAAGAAGGCTCTACAGACTATCACGCCTTTGGAATGACATTGCGTCATCTTTCCCGTGTGATCTGCGACGGTATTGTAAAACGTGCCGCCTTCGGGAAAAATTACGGTGTGATTGTCATCCCCGAAGGTGTGCTAGAGTTTATCAATGAAATCCAGGTGTTTATTATCAAACTGAACACGATCATCGCCGAGTACAACCAGACCCATGATAAGGATTTTCATTCGTCGTTTGTGCGACTTGAAGACAAGTTGGACTATCTGCGCAGATTGGCGCAGCGTTCACGGGAAGATGCATCCTTCAAGCTTTGGAACACCAGGGATGACGACCTGTTCAACGATATACCATCTTTCTTTCAAGAAGGCCTACTGATGGAACGCGACAGCCACGGCAATTTCCCTTTTTCTCAGGTCGAAACCGAAAAGGTGCTTATGGGACTCGTCAAGGACTACTTGAATATTTTAAAAGAAGAAGGAGCCTATAAAATCGGTATTCATCACGACTATTATCGAAAAACCTTTGAAAAAGCAGATCTTGACTTGGCGCGATATGGCCGGGCGCTCTTTAAGAATTATGGATCAGATGATTTTTTGCTGATACAGCCATCAATTATATCCGTCAAAACGCTGCGTCAGGCTCTTGAAAAAGAGGGGCTGCTCAGCGCCGGCGAAAAAATACCGGCGCCGGTTGAGAAAATATTTAAAAAATCCGTCCCGAGTTTTAAAACCCAGATTCATTTTTATGGATATGACGGGAGAGGCAACGATCCCACGCGTTTTGACTGTATTTATACCTATAATCTGGGACTCACCGTTTTCAGCCTGATCGCCAGCGGGGCTACAGGTCAAATGGCGGCAATCAGGAATCTTGAGAAGGATTTTTCCAAATGGGAGCCGATTGGCATACCGATAGCTCCGCTCATGCACTTGGAAGAACGTAAGGGCAAGCTCGCCCTAGTGATTGAAAAAAGTATTGTCGACGTAAATTCCTTAGCTTTTCAAGTAATTAAAGCCTATCGGGATAAATGGCTGGCTGCCACCGCCGGCGACGATCATTTCCGGCGTCCTGGACCGATTCGGTTTACCGGGAAAAGCGAAGAGGAAAGGCCGCTGACGCTGGAGTTGAACGCCCTGGGAAGACCGAATAAATAGCACTTTGGAACAAGGGCCAAGCCTTTCTCTGTTGCCGCTTTTGAAAGCAGAGCAGTTAAGCGGAAACGTGTGAGACAAATAACGGTGCGATTCTGTCAAGATCAGCGATTGAGAATGACAGCGGGAAAATTATTCATAATTAAATTTGGTTTCCAGTCGGTTCTTTTTTTCCTCTGTGAGTAAATCCAAATCCACCAAAAGTTCCCCGATACCTGCGTCTCGCAGTCTGTCAATTTTCATAAGAGATTCCGGCCTCTTATTGTCTAAGCTCACAAACGTATTATGCAAATTCAGCGATGTTTTTTTCAACAGGTGAACATCGCGTCCATAAAATACAAAATGATTATCCAAAACAAAATACAGGGCAGCGGCTGCCAGGGCGATGAAAATGTACTGTTTGATTCTCTGTTTCATCGTATCCGTCCTTACTTATTAATATAATTTAAGATATTTAATCAATTTTATCAGATTAGCCAACTCAGGTCAACAATGTGTAGCCCAAATTTTCCATAACTAATTGAATTATTTATAATTCCTAAGCCAAAAACCTTTTTGTTCACTATTTTGAACTGCTGCCCTCTGCCGGTCTCAGGCTTCCAGCTCAAGTTGCATGGTTTGCTGGGATGCCCCAGCGGGCGGTTGAAGTCAATATTGCCCAAAAATTGTTTTCCCCCTCCGCGCTACGGGCATACCGGTTTTCTTGTGGAAAAGCCTTCAAAACGCACGATTAAAATAACCTGGTCTTGAAGCTATAAATGATATAAACTCAGCTATGTGACGTTCAAGTTCAACTCCTTGCCCAAGTTCTGGAGATTTCTAATGGAGAAACTGAAAAAAATATTCATCAATCGCGGCAGCATGGCAGATCAAATGGTGATCATCGGAATTTTTTTGGCCTTTTTATATTGGGGCCTTGAATCATTGTTGGATGTATTTTCACCGGATGAGGTTAACTTTTATCGGGAAATATTTGGTCCGAATGTCAGCGACGTGTGGTTGCGTCTGATCGTTTTATGCCTGTTCTTGATATTTGGTTCGCATGTTCAATTTACAATTAACAAACGCAAAGAAGCTGAGCAGGCACTGAAAGAAAGTGAAGAGAAATATCGTAACATTCTTGAAAGCATTGAAGAAGGTTACTATGAGGTGGACTTTGACAGCAATTTTACATTTGTTAATGATTCCATGAGCCATATTCTCGGATATTCAAAAGGTAAGTTGCTTGATGCCAATTACCGGCAATTCATGAATGACGAAAATTTCCGGATTGTTTCGGACACATTTAGCGAATGTCGCCGGCTAAGAAGCCCGGTTAAAGCATTTGATTGTGAATTTAACGTCCATGGGGTGACATTGTTCATTGAGGCATCGGTTGCCCTGTTGGAGGATTCAAATGCCAGTCCTGTCGGTTTTCGCGGCATGGTTCGGGATAGAACCGAAAAGAAAAAGCTGGAAATGGACCTGTTGGATTCTTACCGCAAGCTCCAGAATGCCCGGATTGCAACCATCCTGGGTCTGGCTAAACTCGCGGAATATCGCGATGAAGGTACCGGCACTCATCTGGAAAGGATCCGCGAATATGCGAAAATGATCACCGAAGAGCTGGCTAAAAAACACAAGTATAACCAGTATATTACGATTGAGTTCATCGATGATATTTACCAGTCTTCCATTCTGCATGACATCGGCAAGGTCGGTATACCCGATGCGATTTTATTAAAGCCGGGAAAACTTACCGACGCGGAATTTGAAGTGATCAAGCACCATACCACCATAGGCGGCAATGCCATCACGGCCATCGAGTCCAAAATTGAGGAACGATCCTTCCTTGATATGGGTAAAGAGATTGCCTACAACCACCATGAAAAATGGGATGGCAGCGGATATCCACGCGGCTTAAAGGCCGAGAGCATACCGCTATCTGCCCGGATCGTAGCGCTGGCGGATGTATATGACGCTTTAACAACCAAACGGTTCTACAAAGAGGCATACTCCCACGAAAAGTCAAAGCAAATTATTGTTAACTTGAAAGGAACCCATTTTGATCCGGAAGTGGTGGATATGTTCATGGGGCTTGAAGATCAATTTGATAGTGTCCGAAAGGAGAAATTGGAAGAGGAAGAGGGATTAATCAAACAGCCTGCGCAGGCGGTGCTCACCTGAACATTAAAACCGTAAAGTATCATTTTGAAGGAGCATGACATACGGCATGTCAGTCCCCAGAGATAAATACATCCTGGCAATCGACCTCGGTACCTCCGGTCCCAAATCAGCTCTGGTTACCTGTGATGGAGAAGTTGTGGATTATGAGTTTGAGAAAAATGAGGTCATTCTGTTGCCGAATGGGGGTGCTGAACAACGGCCTGATGAGTGGTGGGATTCCATCATGCAAACCATGAAACGGGTTCTTGTCAAGCAATTGGTGCCGGTGGGAGATATCGTAGCGATTTGTTGCACGACTCAGTGGTCCGGAACCGTTGCCGTTGATAGCAACGGACAGCCGTTGATGAACGCAATTATATGGATGGACACCCGGGGAAGTCGTTACATCGAGAAAATTACGGATGGGTTTTTGAAAATCGAAGGCTACAGTATCTTGAAATTGAGGCGGTGGCTCAATTTAACAGGCGGTGCTCCCGGACACGCAGGCAAAGACCCGCTAGCGCATATCTTATTTTTGAAACATGAATTTCCAGATATTTACCGGCAAACTTACAAATTCCTTGAACCCAAGGATTATATCAATATGAAGTTTACCGGGAAATATGCTGCTTCGTATGATTCCATTGCACTTCACTGGTTGACGGATAATCGGAACATCAATGATGTCGTATATGATGAGACCCTTATGGATCTTGCTACGCTGGAAAAGGATAAATTTCCGGACCTCAAACGTGCGATAGAGATTCTTGGTCCAATAAAAAGAGATGTCGCCGAGCAACTCGGATTAAGCCACAATGTCCAGGTCGTGATGGGATCTCCCGATCTGCCGTGTGCCGCGATCGGTTCCGGTGCGGTCAGGGACTATCAAGGACACCTTTACATCGGGACATCATCGTGGTTGACCTGTCATGTCCCTTACAAAAAGACGGATATATCCCACAATATGGCGTCATTGCCATCTGCAATCCCCAACAAATATTTTATCGCAAATGAACAGGAGACCGCCGGAGCCTGCCTGAATTTCTTAAGGGATAACATTCTGTATCACAAAGATGAATTGTTAGCAGAAGAGCAGGTTCCCGATGTATACAAGATTTTCGATAGAATTGTTGAAAATACGCCGCCCGGGAGCGATAAAGTGATCTTCACGCCTTGGTTGTACGGCGAACGGACGCCTATTGAAGATCACTCAGTGCGCTGTGCGTTGTTTAACCTGTCGCTGAAGACTACGCGGGAACATATTATTCGCGCGGTCTTTGAAGGTGTGGCGTTTAATTCGAAGTGGTTATTCGGTTTTGTAGAGAAATTCATTAAGCGACGTATGGATCCCATCCATTTTATTGGTGGAGGTGCCAACTCTGATGTGTGGTGCCAGATTCATGCCGACGTTTTTAATCGTACCATTCGAAAGGTGAAAGATCCTATTCAGGCCAATTTGCGTGGGGCTGCGTTTTTAGCGGCGGTTGCACTCGGCTATATCCGTTTTGACGATATTCCCGATCGGATCCAAATTGCGCATACCTATACTCCGAATCCCGCGAACCGGAAGATTTATGATGAGCTTTATCGAGAATTCTTAAATACATACAAGGCCAACAGGAAGATCTATGCCAGATTAAATCGGTATTGATCTTAAGTTTTGCCTGTCTGAAGCCGATATATGTCATAGATAGTTGGTTGGCAACTTTCGTGAGATTGAATTTGCAAGTCGATTGCGGGCCGACGCTCTCCTTTGAATTGAATATGAATAAATTAAGATAATTGGTGGTTGAGATGTCACCCTGAGATCAAACCGCGTTGGAATGCGGTTGAATCCCTGGCGGCGAGCTTGGTCTTTACCTATGAATGCATTTGAACCCAAAAAATTTGGAAAATACCATCTCTTGGATAAAATCGCTGTGGGCGGAATGGCCGAGTTGTTTCGTGCCAAACTAACGGGCGCCCAAGGATTTGAAAAGCTCATTGCAATCAAGAAGATTCTGCCCCACCTTTGCGGCCAAGAAAATTTAGTCAAAGCCTTTATTGATGAAGCCAAGCTGGCGGCTCTGCTTCACCACGAGAACATAGTTCAAATATATGACTTCGGCAGTATGGATGGCGAATATTTTATCGCCATGGAGTACCTGTTTGGCAAAGATCTACGAACAATAACAAATTCGGCCCACAAAAAGAATCAGCCCCTGGGTCTAGATAACATTTTATATATCGTTTGCCGAATTTGTGCGGGGCTGGATTATTCGCATAATCTGAAGGATCTGCAAGGGCAACCGCTTAACATCATTCACCGTGACATCAATCCTCAGAATATTTTCATTACCTACCAAGGGCAGGTAAAAATTATTGATTTCGGGATTGCCAAAGCCGCCAATCACAAT
This sequence comes from Desulfobacterales bacterium, assembly GCA_050121225.1. Classification (GTDB taxonomy): domain Bacteria; phylum Desulfobacterota; class Desulfobacteria; order Desulfobacterales; family JAFDCJ01; genus JAFDCJ01. The sequence goes on along the minus strand of JASFJP010000077.1, from coordinate 2,231 downwards.
GCTGCCACCAAAGAAAATTTGATTAAGGGCAAGCTGGCCTATATGTCCCCGGAACAAGCCAATGGTCGGTCCATCGACCATCGTTCGGATATTTTTTCAACCGGGATAATTCTATATGAACTGCTGGCTGGCCGACGGATGTTTGAAGGGGATACTCTGCATGTTTTGTCGTTGGTTCGAGAAGCAAAATATCTTCCTCCGGAGGAGGCCATTGGCGATCTTCCTTCGAAGCTCAATGCAATTTTACATCGGGCTTTGGCCCGAGAACCTGAAAACCGCTATCAATCTTGTAGCGAAATGCTTGCCGATTTGGATGACTACGCTTATATGCTTTCCCTGCGTCCCAATGGTCGCTCATTTGCCCGTTACATGAAAGAAGTGTTCGAAATCGAGTATAGTAAGGAAGAAACAGATCTTTGGTCAAAGTCACAAAATAATGCAAACGGAGAGAGGGATTTCAGAAAAGCAGAGCTTAAAAAGCGAAGAAATTTAGCAGATCAGACCATTAGGCTGACTAAAACATCTCTGATTGACAATCTCAAAAAGATAAATTTCAAACATAGGGCCGTTGTCCTATGGCTCATACTCCTGGTTGTGATAATTGCCGGGATAAAGACATTATCGTTCTCCAGATCTCAGTCCATTGATTCGCCGTATCAGGAGCAATTGTCCTCTGCCAACCCATCCGTTGAAATTTCCAAACTGATGCACGGCAAAGCTGCGCTCGAGGCGAAAAAATATGCTTTGGCAGTGACTCTTTTTGAGGAAGTTTTGGCTGCGGAACCATCTATGCAGGATGACGTAGCGCATTTTTATGTCGACGCGTTACAAGGACAGGCGTCCGAAATGATAGAGGTGGAACCGATATTGGCCCAAAACGTCTTACTGAAGTTATTGGAGATTGAACCCGCAAACATCAGCGGCCTTTCTCAGTTGGGATACATCTACACCACCCAGGAAAATTATGTAAAGGCGATCGACGCCTACCAAAAGGTTACCAAACTGGATGCGCAGTTGCCGGATGCTTTTTTTAATCTTGGTTATGTGTATGCGATTACAGAAGACTTCAATCAGGCCAAAGCTATGTACAGTCGTGTCGTCGAGCTGGCACCTTCTTATACAGATGAAGCCCTGTTTAACCTTGCGGTCATCCAAGAAAAGCTAGGTGAGCATGATCAATGCCTTAAAAATCTTGAGCTGGCCGTCGCTTTGAATCCTGCCAATGAATCAGCAATAAGTTACCTTCACCGATTGAACCAGTGAGCCGGGGAAGAGGGATGAAAATCTGTTTACGATGTATAGGCTATATCATTTTTTTTACCGTGGCATGGTCTTTCGTTTTATTCGGGTGCATGGGGGTCAAGCAAAAGTTCAGCGAGATCCGGACGACCATCAAAGAAACAATTTCTATCAATGACTCCAAATCATCCCCTTCACCTGATAACGCGATCACGGGTGATGCCTCCGAACCGCCCGATCAACATGCAAGGCTGTTTAGCCAAAATATTGTATATTTTAAACATACGGTGAAATATTATGGTGAAACCCTTTCTTTGATTGCCAAATGGTACACCGGTTCATCAAAAAACTGGAGAAAACTTGCCCAAACGAACTCACATATCAATCCAAACAGAATAAAAAAGGGCGACGTGCTTTTAGTCCCTCCTGATTTGCTCAAAACGCGTGAGCCGTTGCCGCAAAAGGTTGCCGCCAAATATACACCGGACTATTTTGCCCATACGGTCAAACTCGAAGGTGAGACACTGGTGAATATCGCCAAGTGGTACACCGGCAATTCCGATAATTGGGAAAAATTAGCCGGTGTCAATCCCAAATTGAATCCCGATCGGCTGCGAGTAGGAAATGAAATTTATATTCCCGCCAACCTGCTGAAGACAAGACAGCCTCTGACCTCTGTAGAGACACAGCCGCTATCAACAAAGCCGGATACCACCACCCAAGCCTCTGAAGTCAGTAAACCCAAGCTGGAAAATGAGAAAGAAATTAAGCTTTTTGGGCCCAAGAAATTTCCTCAAAGCTAATTAATCCGCCCTAAAAAATAGCGATAAATGAGTTGGGTGTCGTAACTTGGTTTTCTGAAAACTGAATAAATTATAATCAGGATTCAGGGATCATTTTAATTTTTGCTGGGACATGGATAAACACTGATTTCACAGATATTATTAATTTTTATGCCAATATAACAGAAAAAACTTACACTTCGTTAAAAA
>JASFJP010000076.1:0-11634 GCA_050121225.1 Desulfobacterales bacterium | reverse complement strand
ATCGGCGATGATTTTTTTGGTATCTCTGCGGTTCAAACCAACCGCAGCATGATGAATTAGCAGTACATTTTATCAATTTTACCGTAATCCTTCCGCGGCTTGACTTCGCTGACCGCAATCTTATTATTTTGCTCGTGATAATCACAAATTGAATAAACAAGAGAATGCCGCAACGGCTGCAACATCAAAAATATATATTTGAGACTCTAAAAGCCCCGGTTATTGACTAATGAACTTGCATCTCTACAATTCACTGACCCGCAAAAAAGAGGAATTTCAACCGATTATACCCGGCGAGGTCGGTTTGTATACCTGTGGTCCGACAGTATACAATTATGCCCATATCGGCAATTTACGAACCTACATTTTTGAAGATATTCTAAAACGGGTCCTGTTTTATAACGGCTATCACGTTAAACACGTCATGAATATCACCGATGTCGGACACTTGACCGGCGACCGGGATATGGGCGAAGATAAAATGGAAAAAGGCGCCCGTCGGGAAGGCAAGACAGCATGGGAAATAGCCGAATACTATACCTGGGCGTTCAAAAACGATATTACCCGGTTGAATATCCTCGAACCGAACATCTGGGTCAAAGCGACAGATACGATTGATGATCAGATTGCCCTGATAAAATTGCTGGAGGACAAAAGCTTTACCTATCAAACCAGTGACGGTATCTATTTTGACACCTCTAAATTCAAAGATTACAATAAATTGTCTCATCAGGATATTGAATCTCTGCAAGAAGGCGCTAGGGTTGAAAGAAATCCTGAAAAACGTAATCCCACCGATTTTGCCCTGTGGAAATTTACCCCCGAAACCGTAAACCGGCAAATGGAGTGGGATTCTCCCTGGGGGATGGGATTTCCCGGCTGGCATCTTGAATGCTCGGCCATGAGTATGAAATTTTTAGGTGAGCAACTCGATATCCACTGCGGCGGCACCGATCATATCGATGTGCATCACACCAACGAAATTGCCCAATCAGAAGCGGCCACCGGCAAACCGTTTTTCAATTTCTGGATGCATGGTGCCTTTTTAATTATCGCGGGTGGCAAGAAAATGGCTAAGAGCGAGGAAAATTTTTTAACCCTGGAGAATGCGCTACTGACGGAAGGACTCAATCCGCTGGTTTACCGTTTCGCCGCCTTTCAGACCCATTACCGCAAACCCATGGAATACAGCGACGAAAGTATCTTGGCCGCACGCAACGGACTGATGCATTTGCAAAATCAGGTTCGGCAGCTAGAGGCTGACAAATCGGGATCGGACTATCGCGTCAATTCAGAGTTTAAGAACAGATTTTTGCAAGCTGTCAATGATGATCTGAACATGCCGCGGGCGCTTGCGGCCGTCCAAGAAACGCTTAAAAGCGGAATCGGCGACCATGAAAAACATGCTACCATACTGGATTTTGACCGGGTACTTGGATTGGACTTAGAACAGGTCGATAAACCGGAAATATTGCCCGAGGACATCCAAAAAATGGTTGATGCCCGCCAAAAAGCGCGCAGTGAAAAAGATTGGGCCGCGTCCGACCGGCTGCGCGATGAGCTTCAAAAACTTGGATATAGGGTGCAGGATACCAAAGAGGGAATGACGCTGATCAAGAAGTGAACGCACGGAGATAACTTAGTGCTTCTATTCGCAACCACAGTGACGTATTTTTAGAGGGATATTCATTAATAATGCTCACTCAGCACTAAGTCCTGAGTGAATAAATAAGTTATCGTATTTATGAATCGATGGACTTAGAAAAAAAGATACCGCTTTTCCGGCGGCGGCATTGGAATCTGTCGGACCGTGTTTGCTGCAATAGACGGAATCTCTCGACCGGCCGCCATTCCCATTTTAAATCGCCCGGCTACTCTCACCCAGGTGTCGTTGGACAAATTCTCTGGGATACTGCCTTCCACTCGTAGGGTTAGCGGTAAGGCGTCGGCCGCGCAACAGATGACCGCAAAGCGAAACAGCCGAAATGTGTTTTCAGGCAGGCGCGGATCTCGATACACGATTCCTTCAACCACTACCGGTTCACCGTCAAACATTTCCGGTTGTTTCAAAAGGTGCAGCAGCGTTAATTCATTTCCAGTGGCACTACTTTTTTTCGAACGAGAGGATAGAAAATCGGGCACTGCAGCCGTATCGGTGAAAGGTAGGGTTTTGTTTAAATACGCATGGGTTCCTAAACTTTGCCCGTAAATGGTCCAGAGGAATAGCAGCGGCAAGAGCAGGATGGCGGTTCGGATCCAAACTTCGGAGCCGGCGGGGACATGACGCTTTGATGACAGCTGCGAGATAAACGCCGCGACGAAGACGATCAGTAAAAGCATCGCGAAAACCAAGAGCGGCCATAGCTTCGGTTGCATAAAGGCTGCATATTTTTTCCCCTCCAGCAGCCAATAATAGGCATTAATCCAGCTGATATAGACAACCGCCGGAAGGCAAACAGCTGTCAATGAAAATAGTTTTGTCATTTTGGAATTCACAGGATCATCATCTCCATCATCAGCATGCTCACATAGACCATTGATAAGGTCAATCCTGCCAGCAGCAAAATCGCTCGTTTTCGAAACACCGTGAGGTACATGATCAGGAGTTTGATATCCAGCATAGGCCCTAAGACCATGAATGCCAACTGGGCTGATAGTGGCACCGGTGTGAAGCGGAAAGATGCCGCCACAAACGCATCCGCTTCACTGCAGAGATTGAGTACTATCGCCAAGACCATCATGATCAGAATCGATAAAAAGGGCACACTCATAACGGCGGCAAATGCCTGGCGGGGTACCAGGGTCTGGGTCAATCCGGCGACAAACGCTCCGATGACCAGAAATCTGCCAATATCCAAAAAGTCATGGGCTGCATGACCGGCGGCTTGGGCTAATTTTGCCTTAAGATCAGCAGAATGCCCACTCTGCTGGAAGTCACCTTCGTAAAGAACCGAATCGTCAGGGGCTGCATTTGGACGAAGTACCTTTTTATCTGTTAAAAACACGGCAACGCATAGTCCAACGGACACGGCGATCAGGTATCCGAAAACCAAGCGATAAACCACGATCAACCAGTCAAAATAATATGCCACCGCTGTTGATGCCGCTACCAGAGGGTTGACGATCGGTCCCCCCAGCAGAAAAGCGACTGCGGCGCCCAGCGGCACCTTCTTGTTGAGTAGTCTGCGGACGACGGGTACGATTGCACATTCACATACAGGAAATATCACTCCGAGACCGGCTGCAATTAATACGGACCACCAATGTTGCTCCGGCAACCAGCGGGAAATTGTTTCTCTGGAAATAAACACCTCAATGAATCCACCCATCATGGCGCCCAAGAGCATAAAGGGAAATGCTTCCAAAACAATTGAGACAAACGTAATTCCCAGAGTGCTAAATTGAGGCTGATGGCGATAGAGTGCAATCAGACTTATAGCGGCTAGGACGAATAGGATCTGGGCTATTCGGGAGTTTCGGCCACCTTTTTGGTGATGATGGTCCTGATGGCTAAAAACAGAATCGAAAGAAGGACGGTTCATATTGGAAGTGAAAAAGCAGAATCACTGTTGATCCTGCTTTCTATCCGTAGGCGTTTAAATTAGTTACCGCAAGAAAAAAATGGATGCAGTTATGAAATAAGTTTTAACCGCATTTATTGAACCCGCAGAAATGACACATCATACAGCCCTCTTCAAAGCTGATGGTCTGTCCGCATTCCGGGCATTTCTCTCCCAGCAGACTGTATTCGGTTTTATGATGACCGGGTGCGTTTTCGCCGGTCAGGTACCGTTTTTCCAAAACCCGGGCAATGGCATCCGGTATTGACAAGACCAACCCCCCATCCTGGAAGATAGGATACTCTCCCCCGATACCTTTCAACTGATCAACGATTTTATCAACGGTTACCCCGGATCTGAGCGCCAGCGATACCAACCGGCCGATAGCTTCGGTTTTGGCAGTAGTGGATCTGCCTGATTTGCCAATGGTGGCGAACACTTCAAACGGTTGTCCTTCATATTCGGTAACTGTTGCATATAGATGGCCATAACCGGTTCGGATTTTGGTGGTAAATCCATATAAAGTCTCAGGCCGCTCTTTGACAGCCGTGAAGAATCCACTTCTTTCATCATCTTTTTTGGAAAACGAAAGCACTTGGTTTTCCTTGCTGCCGTCTCTGTAAATGGTTACCCCTTTGCAGTCCAGCTCATAGGCCAGATCATAGACCTTTTTGACATCGTCCACAGAGGCATCATGAGGCAGATTGACGGTTTTGGATACCGCGTTATCCGTGTATTTTTGAAAGGCAGCCTGCATGCGAATGTGCCATTCCGGTGAGACATCGTGTGCTGTTGTAAATATGTTGCGCACATCTTCCGGTATTTCTTGAATTTCATGGATACTTCCCGTTTTTGCAATCGTGTCCATTAATTCATAGCTATAAAAACCCCTCTCTTTTGCAACCTTTTCAAAAAAAGGATTTACTTCCAACAATTGGTCATTGTCCATGACGTTGCGAACAAAACTGAGGGCAAACAGCGGCTCGATTCCGCTGGAGCAGCCGGCTATAATACTGAGGGTCCCAGTTGGTGCAATGGTTGTCGTGGTTGCATTTCGATATTTGATACCTTGATCGTTGAAAATGCTCTGATCGTAGTTTCCGAAAGCCCCTCTTTGCTCGGATAGATCACGTGACGCCTCATGGGCTGCCTCTTGAATGAACCGCATTACAGTTTCGGCAGTTTCCAGAGCTTCTTCGCTGTTGTACGGGATTGCTAGTCGATACAGCATATCTGCAAAACCCATTACACCAAGGCCGATTTTTCGATTTCCACGGACCATTGCGGTGATTTCCGGAAGGGGGTATTTGGACATATCAATGGTGTTATCGAGAAAACGCACGGATAAGCGGACAATTTCTTTTAGTCCCTCGTAATCGATCACCGGACCGGCCCCATTTTCCGTGACAAACTTGGCCAGGTTGATGGAGCCAAGATTGCATGCTTCCAGAGGCAGCAACGGTTGTTCGCCGCAGGGATTGGTACTTTCGATTTCTCCGAGTCCTGGGGTCGGGTTATCGCGGTTGATTCTGTCTAAGAAGATAATCCCGGGATCTCCGTTTTCCCATGCCTGTTTAACTAACATGTTGTAGACCTCAGCAGCATTCAGCTTGCCTTCAGCTTTGAGGTTTCGAGGATCGACCAGTTCGTAATCGGTCCCTTCCGCAACGGCCTTCATGAATTCATCGGTAACACCCACGGAGATGTTAAAATTGTTCAACTCGCGATTATCTTTTTTGCTGTAAATAAATTCCACTATATCTGGATGATCCACCCTTAATATCGCCATATTGGCGCCCCTGCGCGTGCCGCCTTGCTTGACCTGTTCAGTAGCGGTATTGAAAATCTTCATAAAGGACACGGGACCCGAGGCCACGCCTCCGGTAGTTCCGACGGTGCTGTTTTTGGGTCGCAGGCGTGAAAAAGCGAAACCGGTGCCGCCTCCGGACTTATGAATCAAAGCGGCATTTCTTAACGCCCCGAAAATACCTTCCATGCTATCTTCTACAGGTAGCACAAAGCAGGCGGCCAGTTGTCCCAGTCTGCGGCCGGCATTCATTAGAGTCGGTGAATTCGGTAGAAATTTAAATTCCGTCATGATCTTATAAAAAATTTCTTCGATTTTTTTCACCTGTTTGTCATCGCCGCCGTACTTTTTTTCTGCTTTAGCAATGTGGTGGGCAACCCTTTTGAACATTTTTTGGGGGGATTCGACGACATTGCCTTTGCTGTCTTTTTTAAGATATCGCCTGTTAAGCACAGTTTTGGCATTATCCGAGAGATTCAACCGGTTTTTCATGAAGATGGACTTGTCCAATCGGATCGGTGTTGGTTTTGTGAGTCCATATTCCATTAATTTTGCCTCGATCATTTTTTCGATGAATGACATGGTTATGGTTTGGAATTCCATTTTGGAAATTTCTTCGCGCAACGAGCGAATAATGCCCGTGGCTTGATCCATGTCAATGGGGTTATCCCTAATAAGGATATCCGTAAACAACTGATCATCCCACATATGCGTGCCCAAATCAAAACGCCCCTCTTTTGTCACTAGATATTTGCCTTTCTGACCCATTGAAAATCTCCTAACAGTCTGTTTCGTTTATTTTCACTTGCACACATGATTATCGGCAATACCGATTTGAAGGGACGAATCATTTCAATGGCACTACTGATTCGACACCAAGAAAAATACACCCTTTTAGAGAAATTTCAACCTAGGATTGGTAATTTAGTGAAAAGTGCGCTGACTAGTTCAAAAACGTGATTGCAGGCATACAGATCGATATTTTACGAGAAAAATTACGGTTTTCTTTTCGAAAAATCAGCGCTTGTAGATCAAACGTTTCAAATAGAATCGTTCGACCTTCTAACAGCTTGAGGCAATTTCAAATCGTCCCCTTTTGCCAAATAGCGAGGTCAGGATCAATGTTTATTTTTTGAAATCCTCAATATATTTCTGAGGTTAACCCCGCTTTCAAGATGACTGCTCAACCCCACCCGACAAAACTGAACGTCTTGAAACTGCCTCAGCAAGTATAACTAACTATTACATACAATATGTAGTATGTCAACCAAAAAAAAGCCCAACATCTATGATCTTTGACTAGTTATGTTATCGTTTTGACATGTTGTGGATTTTAGAAAAATGGAATAAGAGTACCTGTGGGGTTTGAATTTCAGCTTTATTTGACGTGACGTTACGATTGATCTATTTCCCCGCTCCCCTGCCCCTCTATGTCGATATCTGATAAAAACGATTGAACCAAACCTATCATGTCTTCACCGGTCCAATCGTCCTTGGGCACGACGCGATCGATCCCCAATTCCGCTGCGGCGTTATGGTATTCGGGGGAATCATAACTTGTTAAGATGACAATAATGATACCAGGATCGACCGCCTTTATCGCCCGCGCGATATCCAGACCGTTTTCCATAGGTAAATGAATTTCTACAAAGACGAGGTTCGGGTGAGAGGTTTTTACTTTTTTCAGCCCCTCGTGTGCATCAGGGGCTTCTTCAATGTCAAACAATGGAAATCTTGCGAACAGAACCTTTTTTAGTGACTTCCGAAATGGTGCGTTGGGATCGATGATTAATATATTAAACATTATAATTGGTGGTGTGCCGATTGTTTTCGATCTTGAACTGAGGTTGAAACCACTTCTACCTTGGACAGCAATCTGTTGATATTTTAAATTACCATCTTTACTATAGAAATTCAGCATGATAAATAAAGTAAACACTGTATATTTGGCTTAAATAGGCTGTATTTTTCGATTGAAGATTCGGATACTGTTATTGGTTGAACGTGAGCGTCGTTGTAAGGCTTTGAAAATTGCGGTGGCATCATGAAGAAAAAAGTGAGAATCGTTTTGGCCGAAGATCACACTATTTTGAGGGAAGGTTTACGGGCGCTTCTGTCATCCGATTCCATTTTTGAGATTGTGGGAGAAGCAGAAGACGGACGTGAAGCCGTTCGCTGTGTTGAAAGGCTTAGCCCGGATCTTTTGTTGATGGATTTGTCGATGCCTCGAATGAGTGGGATGGAGGCGATCAGCGAGATTAAAAAGCGACATCCTGAAACCAGGATCATCGCTCTGACCGTTCATAAAACAGAAGAATATCTTCTAACAACCTTGAAGGCAGGTGCGGATGGATATGTACTCAAGGACGCGACTCATGATGAACTTGTGTTGGCCATCAAACATGTGATGACCGGTAAGTCCTATCTTAGCCCCAGTGTTTCCGAGAAGGTGATCGAAGGATATCTGGAGGGCAGGGAGGGGGTGGAATCTGGATCAGCATGGAAAACCCTCTCCCAGCGGGAACGTGAGGTGCTTAAGTTGATTGCGGAAGGATACAAAAACAAGGAAATTGCGAAGGATCTTTGTATCAGTTTGAAAACCGTTGAGAAGCATCGTGCCAATTTAATGAAGAAACTCGACCTTCACAATGCAGCGGCACTAACCGTATATGCCATGGAGAAGGGGTTGGTAAACCGCTAGAATTGTCCATCGCCAATTAAACATAGTCAACCTTTCATATCGACCACATCACCCGAATCATGGTTCCCTGGCCCGATTCTGAATCTATATCAAATGTAGCTTCTGAAAGCTCCGCCCTTTCTCGCATGCTGGCCAAGCCGAATCCTCGTTGTGACGGCTTCAAAGCCATCACCTTATCTAAATCAAACCCGATACCATTGTCATCAATCTCAAGCTCAATTCGGTTGTCGGTTTTTCTTAAATCCAGTTGAACGGAACTTGCCTGACTGTGTTTGGCGATATTATTTAAAGCCTCCTGCAGAATACGGTAGATGACGGTTTTTAGGGGCGCGGGGATGTCTTTTTCTTCAATAACCATATTGCTCACGATCTGGATGCTGGTATAGACTTTCTGAAATTCTCTGCAGAACCAGGTTATCGTGGCCAAAATTCCCAAGTCATCAAGGATCGAGGGGCGCAGATCTTTCACGATGCTGCGCACCTCTTCAATGGTTTTCTGAGTCAGCGGAATAACGCTTTGAAGTGATTTAATCTCGGACGGGTCGACCGTATTGCGCAATTCTCTGAGGCTGTTCTCGACGCTGAATTTAATCGCACTCAAGGCCTGCCCAATGCCGTCATGAAGCTCGCGTGCAATTCGTTTTCGTTCTTTTTCTTCGGTGGATAGAAGCTGATTTGAAAGTATGCGCAGCTCTCTGTCAGATTTGCGTAGCGCGTCTTCGGCTTTTCGCCGCTTGGTCATGTCCGAAACAATTCCTGAAATGGCAGGTTTACCATCGTAATTAATGAGCGAGTAACTGCGCGTAACCCAAATGATCTCCCCACTTTTTTTCAAACTCCTGATTTCATATTCAGAGGGAACTTTTTCACCCCGCAGTCGTTTGGTCCGCATTTCTCTTACCAGAGGCCGATCTTCACGGTGAACGAGCTGTAAAGACTCCATCCCAATCAGCTCTGACTTCTGATAACCATAAATTTCTGCGAATTTGTCATTTGCAAATACAATTTTACCGTTCTGGGTGATATATACACCGATCAATGCATCTTCAACCAGAGTGCTGTACTTTTGTTCGGAATCCCGCAGGGCAGATTCCGCAAGCTCGCAATCGACAATTTGTTGACGTAATTTTTCGTTGATTTTTTCAAGTTCGGCCGTGCGTTTTGCTACCCGTTGCTCCAATTCATCGCGAGCTTTAACTAGCTCTTTCTCCACCCGTTTGTATTCTGTGATATCTCTGAAAATTTCCAATTTCCATATGCTGCCGTCAGGATTTTTTAACGGGGTGTCCATGAGATCATAGGTCCTCTTGTTTTTGGGTGAAAACCACTGCCAGTGGACGGTTTTTCCCGCAAATACTTCTTTGTTTTTGCAATAAGGGCAGACGGTATCACGGTGTGCCAGATAATTGTAACAGGTCTTTCCGGCAAACGGACCGAACTCTTTTACGAGTGGAGGATTGGCGTATTCTATTTCGTATTCCTGATTAATTATGTAGACCCCGTCTGCCATGGAATCTAGAATATTCATCAGGTTATCCCTCTGGCTGCGGCGCGTCTTTTCTGCCCGCTTGCGGTCGGAAATGTCCATCGCCACTGCTCCGATTTGGGTAATATCTCCATTGGCGTTTTTAACGGGTTCAGTCGACAGGCTTATCCATTTGAGTCGGCCCTCGCTGTGTTTCAGCTGCAATTCAACATCTTTGATGGATTCACCAGATGTAATTCTGTTAATGATCTTCCAGGCGGCGTCCAATCTTACGGGGTCATCCGGGCATAGATCCAGCACTTTCAACTTCGTCAGCGATTCTTTAGAATATCCGAATAAACGGTGTGCTGCCGCGTTGCTTTGCAAAATCAGACCGTCGCAAGCACGGATAGAGAAATAGGCGATCGGAACGTTGTCGTAGGGGTCACTACACGTCGCAATTTCCTGCAACGCAGCATTTTTCTGTGCTCGATTTGTATCTTTTTTTAAGAGGGAGGGAAGCTGTTCAGGTTGCGGGGCAACGATTTTATTTTCTTTCATAGAGCCTCCGAGGGGGCCGATGATTATTAATTTTCGTGGTTATCCTAAAAGCTCAAGTAAGTGACGTCAACGCCTATTGCAAGGGACGTCACTTGGGCTTTGTAGATAACCAAATTAATTTTTTTGCATAACTTAGGTTCAGTTCAGATTTTGTATTGCCGATTTAGACCTCGGGCTATATATCTCATTAATTGTTTAAGTTTTCAATATATGCCTCAACATAAAATAGAATCCCAGTTAAGCATCTTGCGCTCAATTGGTGGGTAGATACAGAATGAAAAAACATAAAAACATTGTACTGATTGGAATGCCGGGGGTGGGCAAAAGCACCGTCGGGGTGCTCTTGGCAAAACAAAAGGGGTTTTCGTTTCTGGATACGGACATTTATATCCAAACCCGGGAGAGCAAGAGCCTTCAGGAACTCATTAAGGAAAAAGGATTATCTGGTTTTTGCGATCTTGAAGAAACCTATATACGATCCATTGCGGTAGACGCCCATGTGATTGCCACAGGCGGAAGTGTCATTTACCGGCATCAGGCGATGGAACATTTGCAGGAGAGCGGACTGATCATCTATCTTGATATCGCCCTGGATCGACTCAAAAAGCGACTAGACGATGTCAATGCCCGGGGCGTGGTGATTGCGCCCGGTCAAAATCTGGGTGATCTTTATGCAGAACGCCACCCGTTGTATTTGAAGTATGCGTATGTCACCGTAAAGACAGACGGTCTGACGCCCGATCAAGTGGTAAGAGATATCGTTGGGTCACTACCTGAATTTTGTACGTAAATAATCCTCAATGAAGTTCGAGATCAAGTTGCTGCAATTGACTTGGTACGATGATTGTTGCTCAAAAATTCAGGTGTCTATTTGGATCTAGAAATCGGTTTTATTTTTTAGTTTATTTCATGAAAAACTGCGCCACGACACGTCGGAATCGAGCGCTAACGGCGAAAATTATGAAGCCTCAATACCTGTCAATCTTTCCATTTTTTCATTTTTCGATGTATCCTATCGAAATTGCGATAAATTTATAAAAATAGAGTTTTCTGCCATTTATTTCCGGCAAACTCTGTCGAATATTACCGTTCCAATCCAATCACATAATCGCGTTTATCAACCCATTCCTTTCCGAAAATAGTTGTTGCTACCCCCGTGGGACAGTGGCATGATTTGGTAGTTAATCGTGTGGAACTATCAGCCGGATCGAAGGTCAGATTGTTCAGGAATGAATGCTTTTCAAGATTTTTGGAAGAGGTGCCCATCCATGAATATAAATTTTGACAGACTGCTATCGGGCGCTCAGAATGCCAAAGGTTTAGCGGTCATAATTGATGTGTACAGAGCATACTCCTGTACTCCATTGCTCTTCTCGTTGGGCATTAAAAAAGCAATTTTGGTGGCCACGCCAAACGATGCATTCGCTCTTAAAGACCAGAACAGCGATCTTGTCCTTATTGGTGAAGTTGGCGGTATACCGATTGAGGGATTTGATTACGGGAACTCACCGAGTCAGATTTTGAATGCCAAATCGGATCA
>JASFJP010000075.1:0-11680 GCA_050121225.1 Desulfobacterales bacterium | reverse complement strand
TATTGGCTTGATTATCGGTGATTTCCTGATGGCCGGTTCTTGGGCTATTTATGGGCTATTTCAATATTCAAGTTATCTGGTATTGCCTAGCTGAAATGACCTCGACGTTCCGCGTTGGGGTCATTTGTTATAAATGGGCATCTTTATGTACGAAGACAAAGAACTGCAGGAATACAGGGACCTTCTAAAAACCCCGGATCACTTCGAAGAGGGATTCGACTGGAAGACCGTCGTCGGTGCAATCTTCATCGGTTTTCTCATGATGCCCGGCAGCATGTATCTTCAGTTGGTCATCGGCACCGGAATCGGACCCGCAGCGCGCTGGGTGACGATTATACTATTTGCTGAGCTGGCCAAACGTTCCTACACTGAATTGAAACAGCAGGAAATATTCCTGCTTTATTATATGGCCGGTGCCGCCCTGGCAACCCCATTTCAAGGTCTGTTGTGGAATCAATATCTGATTCAATCGGATGCCGCGCGAATGCTGGGATTGACCGAATTTATTCCCAACTGGGTGGCACCTTCGCCGGATTCATCGTCTCTGGTGGAGCGGACTTTTTTTCACCGGGACTGGCTGATACCCATTCTGCTGCTGGTTGGGACCCAGATAATTCAACGCATCGATCAATTTGGTCTGGGATATGCGCTTTATCGCATCACCTCGGATGTGGAAAAGCTTCCTTTTCCGATGGCGCCGGTGGCCGCTCTGGGCACCATGGCTCTGGCCGAATCTACCGAAGATAAGCAGAAGAGCTGGAAATGGCGGGTTTTTTCTATCGGCGGCGTGATCGGGTTGGCCTTTGGCGGAATCTATGTTCTCTTGCCCACGGTGTCCGGGCTCATTCTCATGGAACCGATTCGACTCATACCGATCCCATGGATTGAACTGACAGGCCATACCGAGGAACTCCTACCAGCCGTGGCGACCGGTATCCAGCTCGATCTGGGTCTGGTGTTCATTGGAATGGTGCTGCCTTTCTGGGCGGTGATGGGTGGCTTGGTTGGACTGATCATCACGGTGGTTGCCAATCCGGTTTTATTTCGGCACGGTGTCCTCAGCCGCTGGCATCCGGGCATGCAAACTGTCGACACGATTTTTGCGAACAACTTTGATTTTTATTTAAGCTTCAGTATCGGGCTAGGACTGGCCATTGCCTTGGTGGGGATTTGGCACGTATTGAGATCCTTCAGCCAGAATGCTTCCGGTAAGCGTGGGAGCTTGAAAGATCTGTTTCGCCCGCCGCCGGGGAGAGGTGACTTTAATTTTTGGATATCCATTGGAATTTATGTGTTTTCCACCCTATCTTATGTTTTACTCTGTGTCTGGTTGGTTCCAAATTTTCCCTGGGTGTTTTTTCTGGCGTATGGTTTCATTTACACTCCGATTGTCTCCTACATAACGGCGCGGATGGAAGGTATTGCCGGCCAGTTTGTAAGTTTGCCATTGGTGCGAGAAGCCAGCTTTATCGCCGGGGCTAAATATTTTGGTTACCAGGGCATCGAAATCTGGTACGCACCCATTCCGATTCACAATTACGGCGAGGCTACCGTCAATTTTCGACAAATTGAGCTAACCGGCACCAGCATTCGTGGTATCATCAAATCTGAGATTGTGGTTTTTCCGGTGGTCATGATTGCCAGTCTGCTCTTCTCTCAGTTTATTTGGCGACTGGCACCGATTCCGTCCAGTGCCTATCCTTTTGCGCAAGAACTGTGGCATTTGCAGGCATTGAACACGCTTTTAATGCAAACATCTACCCTAGAAGGCAATTCCCTCTTCTATCAAGCGCTCAATTGGATTTATGTGCTGGCCGGTATGGGATTGGGTGTGGTCACGTATGCCATTCTAGCCGTATTAGGATTACCTATTTTATTGGTTTACGGTATGGTTCGTGGACTAGGCCAAACCGCGCCTCACGGCCTTATCCTGGAAGTTATCGGTGCGCTGCTGGGGCGATTCTTCTTTCTGAAGCGTTACGGCGCCATGTGGCGGCAGTATGCCCCGGTTCTTCTAGCCGGCTTCTCATGTGGCATGGGGCTCACCGGCATGTTTGCCATGGGGATAACCCTTATCCTCAAATCGCTGGGCCGTTTGGCGTATTAAAGAATGACAAATGAAGATAAATGAATATCGAATGGAGATTAAACGTTCAGAGGTTCAGGGTTCACAGGTTTGACGTTCACAGTTAAGACGCGCAGATGGTTGAATTAGAGCGGTTTATACAAAATAGGATTCATTTTTCTTATTCAATTATCCTGTAGGCACAAAGATGCTTCGTCGCTGGTGAGTCATTTGTAAATAGCCCATTCTAAAGCTTGCCTCGCCGCGATATTCTGATTATAATAATTTCGAATTGATAGAATTCTTCAATTATTCAAGCGTCAATCTTGAAGATAAGGAGCTCACATGAAAAAGTGGCTGTTCTTCACTTCAAACCTGGCATTTCTTTGGCTTGCCGGCATCTGCCTGGCGGGCGAGGCTCCCCATCAAGTCGGTGTGTTCGTATTAAACCGTAGCATTTCTGATTTCAAAGATTATGTGATTATGGAAACCGCCTTGCCGATTCGTTACATGGAAAACATCGAAGAGGTGGAAATAAAACCGATGAAGGGTTACAAAAGTGGATTGATTGCGTATGCCACCTGTACGGTTCCGGGCCATATTGCCAGGATAAAACTGAAGTATGCCGATTCCAGTAAAAAATTTTATGAAAACCTACTCAAGCGAACTAAAAAAAAGTATGGAGAGCCAAGTGAGTACAGGGGAGACCCCTTTCACATTGTTGTGAGCTGGAAATGGTCTTTTGTGGACATAGACAATAACCGCATTAGCCTTACACTGCAGCACAACTCAATGGATACGGAAGAAAAAATGGGCAATGCCGTCAAGCTTACGATGACCAATTTGATCGAAGAAGATCGCAAATGTTACAGTGTGAAGGAGCTCGATCAACGCGAAAAACTGCGGCAGCGGGAGTGGAAGGTCCTGGTCCCCAAGCAGACCAGCTGGGATTGGTATCTACCACGGTAGACGTTTGACGGCAGTCAATCGAAACCGTATTTTTGAATGTGTGTAATTTAGCAACCGTTTATGGGTTCAGAGGTTCCCTTTCAGGTTAACCATTAAATCTGGACCATTATCTAACAATTTATAGTTTACGATTTGACAACCGACTGGAAAGAAGTTGCCTGGAACGGAATTCGCTTTTTGACTCCCTGCGTTTGGGAGATCGGCCAGATCGGATCTCGCCATTTGATACTCGAAGAGCAAACGGGACCTGCTATGGAAGTGAAATGGGGTTCCGTCAAAGGGGGCTTTTCCCACCAAACTTACCTGAAACGACTTACCGCGCTGCATTCCCGACAATTAAGCGGCAAAATTAAAGATTGGGAATTGCCATCGGATTGGAAAAGAACATTGGCGCGGTACGAGGCTGTCGGATTTACCTGGCAGAAGGGCGAGGAAAGCGCCCGGGGGGTTATTTTATACTGTCCCGTATGCCGAACTGCCACCTTGATTCAATTCTTCCAGCACATCTCAGCCGATTTAATGAGGGTTTATCATGATATTCTGGCATCCTATCATGACCACCACTCAAATGATCGGGTTCTTTGGGCCGTTTTTGATGTCCGAGCGGCGTTGCCGCAAGGGCTCAAGCTGTTGCGGTACCGGTTCGATGCCGGCAGGTTTGTACTCGAGTTTGATGCCGGAAAACAAAAAATTTCTCTGTATCGCTGGGCACCGGCATCCATTCTGCTTAGCGGAAAAAATCTTGCGCATTTCATTGAGACGATTCCTGAATTTGCCGAGGGTGACGCGCACACGGTGACAATCGGCAGCGGCAACGCAATTGCAGGAGGCGTCTCTCCAGAGACAGTCTGGCAGAGATGGATGAGTCGATTCAAATTTAAGTCAGCTTATATGTGGTTTCGCGTGTGGCATATAGAAGAAAAAAATCGTATTCTCAGTGTAAGAGCCGAAAGTAAACGCCCTTTGGATTCCTTAATGTTAAAACAGATTTGCAACGATTATGAAAGCCTTTAAAAAGAAGCCCGTAGGGAGTTTGTTAACACGGAAGGAATCGCTCGAGTTCACACCGGTAAAAAATCTTCAAATTAAGGAGGTTCGGCTGAAAACCGGAGATGTGCAGATTGAGTATCCGCTCGCTATGCGACCGTGGATTGCCGCATTGGCCAGACGTTTGGGGGCACCCCAAGATCGTGTTCGTACCCGAAAGCTGCAATTGGATGCGTTGGGAACCGCTGTATGGGATTTGATGGACGGTGAGCGTTCTGTACGTCAGATAATTAAGGCGTTTGCGTCAACTCATCAGTTACAAACCAAAGAGGCCGAAGTTTCCGTAACCCGTTTTATTCGAGAATTGGGCAAACGCGGTCTCATCGGCCTTAATTGAATTGGGTAATCAATTGTGAATATCGCGCCCATATGTGTTCAGAATGCATTGAGAGCGTCATCCATAGTGGCTACAATCGGTAAAAATGAATCAAACCCGGCAATTTCAAAGACTTCCTTGACATAATCCTGCATGGAGCAAAGCATTATTTGGCCGTCTTCGCGTTTGATGGCCTTGGTGGCCTTAAGGATAACTCGTAAACCGGCGCTGGAAATATAGTCCAGGTCTTTAAAATCAATAATCATGCTTTTTGATCCGTCGGAAATCGCCTGAAAGACTTGTTTCTCGAATCCTTGAGACGTATTTGAATCCAGACGGCCGTTGAGTCTAAAGATATTGATACCGTTTTGTATTTCCTCATTGATTTCCATTTACCGTCCTCCCCGCTGATATTGGTTCCCACAATCTAAAATTAGCAATTTATGCCTTAGATGGATTTATGATCAAAAATTCCAGATATAATTTTCTATCACTTTTTTGTTGAGAGCTTCTTTTTCAGGGTTAATAAATTCTTGCTGCCGCAGCGCTGATAACAAATTTCATCCATCAATTTTTTTATGATATGAATCCCCAATCCTCCGATTCTGCAATTCTCCACGGAGCAAGCAATATCCGCTGATTCAAATTCTGAGGGGTTGAAGGGGACGCCGTCGTCCTCAATGCGCAGGCAAAGCTCGTCTTTGTTGGGCGTGATCGTGATCTTAATGATGTGCTCGCTGTTGTCCTCATATCCGTAGGAAATGATGTTTGTAAACAGTTCGTCCAGGGCCAGGTTGATCTCAAATATAAATTTCTTCGAAAGGCCGATCTTTTTACCATACATTTCCACATTTTGACACAACGTATCCAACTCGGATAGGCTGCTTTTGAGTTCAAAAGAATACTCTTTTTTCGCCATAAACGACCACCTTTCCCGGCGTCGGATTAATCCTTTATCCGAGCTGTTCCGGGTCTGCTTTTCGAAAAATATAGCCGTACGTTGTTGCCATCCTAACGGTAAATTTTACAAGAGACTAACACCTAAATTAAGCATGCATTCGTCGCCTTGATCCGAGCGGTGCAAAAGAAATCGTTCTTCCCATGTGTCAATTCTTTGAATAACAGCCTTGATGAGCTTGGGCATTAAATCTGGAAATTGCTCCATGGTTTTGGTGAATTTCTCGCGATTCAGCACCAAGCACGTTGTGTCGGTTAGCGCTTTCAGAGAAAAAAGGCGGGGCCTGTCTCCCAACAACGCCAAGCCGCCGATAAAATCTCCAGATTCACATTCCCGTAGCTCTGCGGTCTCTCCGTTGTCTCTACGTTCCAGTCTGGCTTTGCCCTGCAGGACATAAAACGCCTGTCCGTCATCTTCATTCTGCTGAAAAATGTATTCACCGTCTTTAAATTTTTCTCTCGTACAAAGATAAGCGAAAATTTTGAGAGTTTCAAGTGGTAGTCCGGAGAAAAAATAGGTCTGCCGCAACACAGTGAGATTATCTTCAAACTCGCTCTTTGTCGTCGAACTACTATTTTCCGACAAGCTCATACAACGCTCCTTTCCTGGCCATCAGTTCATCATATGCGCCCAATTCAAGTACTCTGCCGGCCTTCATGACCGCCACCTTATCATAATTTTTAATGGTATCTAGACGATGAGCGACTGAAATAACCGTTTTCTTTTTCTTCCAACGCGTTTCAATCAAATTCTGAATGCGGGTCTGGGATTTATTGTCAAGGGCCGAGGTGGCTTCGTCCATTATCAATATCTTGGGAGCTTTCAAAAAAATTCGGGCAATCGCTAATTTTTGTTGCTGTCCGCCGGAAAGTCGATCGCCTTTGTTGCCGACTTCGTAGTGCAACCCGATTTCGATGATGGCTTCCAAAAGATCTTCTTCAATCAGCAGCGCAATGATGCTTTGATTGATGAGTTCTTCGCCCTGCTGGCTGGTGCTGGTTGTATGGCCAAAAAAGATATTGTTCAAAATGGACTCTGAGTAGATATACTCGGCCATTTGATAGAATGTAAAGGCATCCGGATCCTTAGCGGATATGTGTTCACGGAAAAGGGCACGGCCCTCAAGAATCAGTGTTTCCAAAAAATCCGGGAGAGCAACCATTTTATGGATGCCCGGGGTGAACCGCAGTGCTAATTCCAAAAGTTTCCGGCGATCATCTTCGGCGAGCTCATGCAGCTTTTTGTTTTTGAGTCGTTCGATGATCAATTTGTAATCATCCAGCTCAGCGGCGGCGATGGGACTTTGTTCGAAAAATATGGTGTCCGGCGGCAAATTGCCCAAAATATCAACTGTCTGTCGGCCTAAATTTGCACCCAGACTTAGAAGCGTCCGGGTCAGATCCGCCGTGTTCAGAAATTTTAAGAAATACGCGTTTTTCGACAGGTTCTCTTCAGAGAATTCGTTTTTATTGGGAGCACCGAAGGTTAAATTTTCTGCAACACTGGAGTAATATAGATATTTGTTTTCGTTAAAAAATTCTACATAGTCGGTTAATTCTCCACCAAAATCGCGCTGGAAATTCTTGCGGACGCGGACGATCAAGTCAACGAGTTCTTCATTTTGACCGTGTTCCAACACAGCATTTAGGCCGAAACGTAACACATCCACGAAAATACCGGTTTGATGCAGCACCGCAATAATATCATCCAGGGTCGGCATGTCATCTTTGCTCTCCTGCCCGTTTCCAGCCGCTTTTGCCTTGCAGGAATAAAGCAGATTTTCTTCGAGGCTACCGTCAAATATAAACGGGTTTTGGGCGACAATACCCAAATTGTTGATAATATCCTTTTTCGTGAGTCCGGAAACTTCTTTTTCACCGATCAAGACGCTTCCGCCGGTATATTTATAAAGCTGGCCGATGCACAAGGCCAGTGTACTCTTCCCACTCCCCGAAAAGCCTACCAGAGCCAGATGCTCACCAGGTTTTAGAGACAGATTTACTCCTTCAAGCAATTGAATACCACTGTCGGTTACGAATGATAAATCCCTTACCTCTAAACTACCGTCCAATTCAAGGGCTTCGCGGTTTCTGGGCTCAATTTCATGCTCCGGCATAACATCGAAAAATTGCATTGTCCGGGTATAATTGACCTTTCCATCCTGATAGACCTGATAGAATTCAATCAGCTCTTTCCAGGGATCATAGAGCTTTTCCTGCGCAGATACAAAAGCAACCAGGGCACCGAGTTCCAGTTGACCTTTGATAGTCAAATAACCGCCGAGAAGAAACACCAGGAAGGGTCCCAGACCGGTAAAAAAATTGTTGACGGATTTAACCCCGAATCGGAAAAGACTCCAGATGATTCTGATTTTTAACAATCTTTCCACAAGGGTGTCGTATTTGCGGTTCTCAATGCGGTAGGCGCCGTTGCCGTGGATTTCATGGATACCGGTAATGGATTCAGCAATGCGACTTGATAAGGTTCGGGCCGTATCTACTCTTCGTTTGTTGGCGCGGTTGACGCCTCTCTGCAAGATCGGAACCAAAAAAAGAACAATGGGATAAATACTGAGCGTAACAGCGGCTAAGAGCGGGTTCAGCCAAAACAAATAGCCGGCAAACGCTAATAGAGTTAAAATGTTGGTCACCGGTGACGCAACTGCCATTCCGACAAAATTTCCCGGGATGGTTAGTTCGGTGATCAAGGCGTTGACGACCGTTCCGGGTTGTGTTTTTCGGAAAAAGTTCAGCGGTAGGGTCAGAATATGGTGATAAAGCCCTTTTCGCATCGCTGCAGTGGCACGCTGTGCGATGATGGTTTGAATGATGGTGGTGGCATACTTCAGGGCGCTGAAAAAAACAACGGATCCCAGGTAAATGCCGCAATACAGCAGCAACATATCAATATTTCGTAATTTAATCGCTTCATTGACAATGCGTTTTTGCATTTCCAAAGGAACTACCCTTGCCAATACCATCACTGCAATGATCAGTAGAAGTGTTAGCTGGAGGTGGAGATTCCCGGCGAATATCCAGGAAAATAGAGATCTTTTGACAATCGGGGTTTCAGCTTTGGCCATAGAAAGCTCCTTCACCCTTGAAAAATCTTGTGTTTATTTGAATAGGAAATTTAAGGATTTCGACAATTCTACTAAAATGCAATTATTACTATTAATAAATGTCTTTTGACAAGGATAATTTTCTTAAGCGAACGAAACAAACGCATCATCCGAAATTCCGTGAGGCTGTTAGTTGCATGCTTTTTATTTTGACAAGTCTTTATATTAAAGCTTATATAAATAAATTTACTTAGTGCCTGGTCGAAAAAATAAAATCTTATGGATTAAAAAGGATGAAATATTTTTTGTGCGTTTTTGGAATGGTTATGATTATTGAAGGGCTGCCCTATTTTGCGTTTCCGGATAAAATGAAATTTTGGATACGAAAAATTGGTACAACCCCTGACGGATCATTGCGACGGTTTGGCCTTGTACTCATGGGACTAGGCTTGTTTTTGGTCTATTTTGGAAGAACTTAGGATATGTATTTATTGGATGATTACAACTATGAACTCCCCGAGTATCTAATTGCCCAAAAACCGGCCATAAAGCGAGATCAGTCGAATCTAATGTGCGTGGATAGGAAAACGGGCGTTTTTTCCCACCACTTGTTCAATCAAATCGGTAGATTTATGAAACCTGGTGATGTGTTGGTGGTGAATGATACGGCGGTGATTCCGGGGCGTCTGGAAGGCAAAAAAGAAACAGGCGGAAAGGTCGAAGTTCTCATATCCGACTTTGTCGGTGGGTTGAGATCCAACCGGGAAAACGGCCATTTTGTTAGTGAGTGTATCGTGAAAGCCTCCAAACGACCTAAATCCGGTACGAGGTTTTACTTTGAAGAAGGACTAAGCGCAGAGGTGCTGAAGTCCGGCAATGGAACCCAGACACTCAGGTTTTATTCCGAATCGGATTTTATATCCTTGCTGTATCGCATTGGGAAAGTGCCCCTTCCGCCTTATATTAAGAGAGATGCCGAGCAAGCGACTCCTTGTAATGACATGACTTCCTATCAGACGGTCTATGCCAGCAGTGAGGGAGCCATTGCCGCCCCAACCGCTGGACTGCATTTTACCAAGGCCCTTTTAAACCAATTGAGTGCCTCAGGGATAAAGATTGTGCCACTCACTCTGCATGTGGGCTATGGAACATTTTCACCGGTCAGAGTGGATGATATTCGGTCACATAAAATGCATTCTGAGCGATTTTCGATTTCAGAGCAAACTGCTGAAGCCATTAATACAGCCCGGGCCGGCGGCAAGCGCGTGATTGCCGTTGGTACTACGAGTATGCGAACGCTTGAATATACCTCTGATGCAAAAGGCTTTGTCAATGCGGGCAGTGGAAGTTGTGACCTGTTTATATTTCCCGGTTACCGGTTTAAAGTCGTCGATAGCCTGTTAACCAATTTCCACCTGCCGAAATCAACCTTGCTCATGTTGGTTTCGGCCTTTGCCGACCGTGAATCCATATTTAGAGCGTATCAGGAAGCGATAAAAAGGCGCTATCGGTTCTATAGTTATGGAGATGCGATGTTTATACATTAGTTACCGGATTTCGGTTGACGGCCATGGGTAGCCTATATTTCGGCACCTAATAATCAGAAAGCGAGCAGCCATCTTCCGGTTATCAAAGACCAGTCACCAAAGACCATATTCATGTTTAACTTTAAGGTCGTTGCAAAATCTTCGGAAAGTCGCGCCCGCGCAGGAACGATTCGAACTAAACGCGGGGTTGTTAAAACTCCCGTGTTCATGCCCGTGGGAACTCTGGGATCTGTTAAGTCTGTATCACCTGAAGAATTGTTGGCCGCCGGCGCTCAAATTATCCTCGGCAATACGTACCATCTATACCTGAGACCGGGATGTGACGTCATTCGCCGATTTTCCGGTTTGCATCGTTTTATGAGTTGGGACAAACCAATTCTGACGGACAGCGGTGGATTTCAGGTGTTCTCTCTTGCCAGGCTGGCCAAAATCGCTGAAGAAGGTGTTACCTTCCAATCTCATATCGACGGATCAAAACACCTATTGAGCCCTGAGAAGGTGATTGAGATTCAAACCTGTTTGGGCTCGGACATTATGATGTGTTTGGATGCCTGTATTCAATTTCCGGCTAGCCGAAACGAGACGTTGAAGGCGCTCGACACGACCACCCAATGGGCAGAACGCTGCAAAACGGTATGGTCTAACAGTGAAAACGGACAGCATTCGCTTTTCGGAATTGTCCAAGGTGGAATGTACCGGGATTTGAGAGAAAGATCTGCGGAGTCGCTCTTGAGGTTGGAATTCAACGGTTATGCTGTCGGTGGGTTAAGCGTTGGCGAACCAGCCGATGTCATGCTTGAAATTGCGGATCGCACGTTGCCGCGACTCCCAGATGAGAAACCGAAGTATATCATGGGTGTTGGAACACCCGAAAATTTGATCGAGCTGGTGTCTCTGGGAGCGGACATGTTCGACTGTGTGCTGCCCACACGCAATGCACGCAACGGGCAGCTGTTTATATCCGGCGGCACGATCAATATCAGTAATTCAAAATACACGCATGACACGCAACCTGTGCAATCTGATTGCGCATGTTACACATGTCGAAATTTTTCAAGAGCGTATTTGCGCCACTTGTACATGGCAAAAGAGCTGTTGGCGTACCGTCTGACGACGATTCACAATATTTATTTCTTTACCAACTTAATGGAAAATATGCGCGCGGCTATCTTAAGCGACGAGTTTGACTCTTTCAAGAAGCAGTTTTATCGTATACGTAACGAATAGGCCTCGGCCTATATTTTGAAAGGAGAAAATATCATGAAGGAAAAAGTTCAAGAAGCCCTGGAAAAAATCAGACCAATGCTACAAGCCGACGGGGGCGATGTAGAGCTTGTCGATGTTCAAGACGGCATCGTAACAGTTCGGTTACAAGGCGCCTGCGGCGGATGCCCCATGTCTCAGATGACCTTGAAAAATGGAATTGAGAAAATATTAAAACAAGAAGTTCCGGACGTTGTTTCGGTTGAATCTGCCCCCTAGCGCAGTGTATTTCCTGGTGGAAACACCGTATTTGAGCAGTTCTCAGATAATGATTCGCCACTGAGATAGACTCATTGGGAAAGAGTGCCTTGCAAGGGTCATGCTTTCGTGCACTGCGTATGTATCCTGGTATCATCTCTTTAATTTCTAATAAGTGAAAGGAGGCGCCATGAAGGTTTTGAAAATCGACCATTTAGGTATTGCTGTAAACAGTATAGATCAAGGGAAAAATTTT
>JASFJP010000074.1:0-11691 GCA_050121225.1 Desulfobacterales bacterium | reverse complement strand
GCCAGACCTTGGACAAATGCAGTTTTACCGCTGCCAAGATCTCCATTTAACGCCAAAATCGTAGCGGCATCAATTCGTTCACCGATTGTTTGCCCCAGCGCATGGGTTTCTTGCGGAGAATTGGTGCATATTTTGAGTTGCTTGCTAAGCATAATTCGTTTGCATCCCTTGTTGGCTGTCCAACAGCATAAGAGAAAACAGCTATAGGAGATTGAACCGCGGACCTTGGATTACAGATAATTCACAATTTTTTTTAATTCTCCCGGGATGGCATGCATGACATCTCCGGCAAGATAACCATAGGGTCCGATGGCCTGCGCCAGGCTGTCTGCGGCAGCACCATGTATATAGGCGCCGGCCTGAGCAGCCGTATCGGCAGAGACACCCTGGGTTATCAGACCGGCGATTAATCCGGTTAATACATCACCCATGCCGCCGGTGGCCATACCGGAGTTGCCGGTCGGGTTTAGATAAACACGACCATCGGGGGGGGCAATCACAGTGCGGGCGCCCTTTAGTACCAGGTGAACATTGTATTTGGTAGCAAATTCCCGGGCACATGCTATTCGATCCTGTTGGACCTCGTGAACATCGGCATCGATAAGTCGGGCCATTTCCCCGGGGTGTGGGGTTAAAATGATTGGAGCTTGGGCTTTATTCAGGATCTGAACCCGCTCGGCGAGATTGTTTAATCCATCTGCATCAATAACGATTGGAATGTTGCTTTCATAAATAATCCGTTTTATAAGCTCTTTCGTTTCATCAGCCTGCCCAATTCCGGGACCGATGGCCAGGCATTTCTTGCCGGACATCAATTCGCGAACGACATCAAATGCCGAATCACCGATGATTCCATATTGGCGCTCCGGTAAGGGTACCGTCATCGCTTCCAGCATTTGAGATTCTAATGTGGCGTTTAAGCTCTCGGCAATACCTAAGGTGACAAGTCCCGCGCCCACCCGCAGTGCGGACAAAGACGTCATCGAAGCAGCGCCGGTTTTGCCCGGAGATCCGGCGAGGACCAGCAGGTGGCCGGTTCGGCCTTTGTGGGCGTCTGAAGATCTTACGGGTAGATAAGATCGGATGCAATTCTCTGTGATGAGACATTGCCGTGGTCCCACGTTTTCAACAATGTACGGTGGTATTCCGATTTCAACAATTTCAAGTTTACCGGTATAATCCGCTCCTGGATAGATGAAATGGCCGATTTTGGCAAACGCAAATGTGGCCGTGACCTGAGCGTGGATGCAAGTCCCGCAAGGCTGGCCGGTGTCCGAATTCAGTCCAGATGGAATGTCTACGGCAAAAACAGGTTTTTTTAAATTATTTATGAAATCAATGACGGTTTTGAAATATCCTTTGACATCCGATTTTAAACCAGTGCCGAGAATGGCGTCCACTACCATATCCAGGTCGGCCATCTTGGGTTTATTTTTTAAGAATAATTTTTCATCCGTAATTTCCGTTACCGGAATCGCTAAAGGTTTTAAAAGCTTAAAATTGGCGGCGGCATCTCCTTGAATACGTTTGGATTCTGTCAGCAGAAAAACATGCACGTGAATACCTTTTTGTTTCAAATATCGGGCAATTACAAAGCCGTCTCCGCCATTGTTGCCCCGCCCGGCGATGACCCCGATCCGTTTCGTTTGTAAATTCGAAAAATGCTCCAGCAAAATGTGGGTTGCGCCGCGACCCGCATTTTCCATTAACACTCGCCCGGGAATCCCGAAGGATTCGATGGATTGACGATCCATTTCCTGCATTTCACTGGCGGTGACTAAATACATCGGAGATCTCCCGTGATCTATTGTCAAGGTTACCCATGTCGAGTCATTTTGGAGATTTTTGCTCGATAACCTAACCCCGTCTCATTACAGGGCTCGAATGAGTATCAGCATTTCTTCTACAGCAGCTTTCATCCCGGTTAACACGGCTCGGGAGATAATGCTATGGCCGATGCTGAATTCATCGATTTCGCCGATTCCTTTAAACGCTTTAATGCTTTTGTAGCATAGCCCGCGGCCGGCCTTGACGTCAAATTTTAATCTATGTGCGAGTTTGATGGCATCAACTAGTTTTAAGAATGCCTGATGCCTTTTGCGAGGGGTTTTGGCCTCGCAATAGCGGCCTGTATGAATTTCAACCATGGTAGCATTACTTTTGTGGGCCAACTTCACCTGGTCGGGTTCCGGATCGATAAGCAATCCTACCGGTATGCCACTGTTTTGCAGGGTTGCGATAGTTTCTGCGATGTCACCTCCGTGCACAATAAGATCCAATCCCCTTTCATCGGTGAACTCTTCGCGTCTTTCTGGCACTAAGGTTACCAAATCGGGCTTTATATCCAGGGCAACTCCAACCATTTCGGTCGTTGACGCCATTTCCAAAATAAGTTTACTCTGGACAACATTGCGTAATATGCGGACATCTCTGTCTTGAATGTGTTGACGATCCTGCCTAAGGTGAACAATAATCCCATCTGCTCCGGCGAGTTCGGCTAAAACGGCTACCGCCACTGGATCCGGATTCTGATTTGTACGCACTGCTCTTAAGGTCGCTACATGATCGACTTTCACCGCTAATCCAGCCATGGATTGTCTCCTCTCTGGATTGACAAATGATAACAGTCATTAGTCATCCATCAATTGTCAATTTCGTTGCCGTGTGTCTGGTTTAGGTGTCTTGAATTATTTTTAAAAGTTCCTGGGTCTTTTCTTTCATTATTTGAGTGCTTTGCTCCGATGTATCGTGCTCATAACCAAACAGGTGCAGAATACCATGCACCAGTAGTTCGTTGAATCGTTTCTGTATTTTCAAGCCCGCATCCGCCGATTCTCTGGCTGCAGTATCCAGCGAAATTACCACATCTCCTAAAAGCTGAGGGTTCAGATGTGAAAATTCACCCTCGCGCATGGAGAAGGCAATTACATTGGTGGGACCTTTGCGGTTGAGATATTCTTGATTTAATTTTGAGATCTGAGGATCATCCACCAGAAGGATGGAAATCTCGCCATTAGGAAAGTCCAAGGCGTTTAAGATGACGTGAACCGTTTGTCTTATCTTCTTCAGGGAGATCTTGTACCTGCTTTGCCTGTTGTCTATCAGGACTTCCATTCCTTATTTTTCCTTTGCTGCTTTCGTTTGGGGCTGCCCGCTTTTCCGTATATTCAATACGGTGATGGTGAATACCATTTAGTAGCTTGTTAAAGCTCTTGGCAATATTGTGCAGGTCTTTTAGTGTCAATTCACATTCGTCCAGTTGCCCATCAGAAAATATCGTATTGATAAGATTTTGCACCAGTCCCTGGATCCTGGATGGTGTCGGGTTGTCGAGTGTTCGAGACGCCGCTTCAACCACGTCGGCCAGCATGACCAGACCGGCCTCTCGGGTTTGCGGCTTGGGACCGGGATATCGGTAGTCGTTAATCTTAACGTTTTCCTCTCCTTTCAATTGCTTGGCTTTTTCATAGAAATATTTGATGAGGCTGGTTCCGTGGTGCTGTCGAATGGTATCGACAAGTACCTGACCGAGTTTGTTGCCTTTGGCAATTTCCACACCGTCTTTTATATGAGCAATCAAAATCAGACTGGACATGGACGGCGCTAGTTTGTCGTGTTTGTTTTTGCCGTTTTCTTGATTCTCGATAAAATACAAGGGTTTTTTGATTTTACCAATATCATGATAATACCCGCAAACCTTGGCAAGCAAGGGATTCGCGCCGATTTCTGTTGCCGCTGCCTCCACCAGAGACCCGACAATTACCGAGTGATGGTAGGTGCCGGGAGCTTCAATCATAAGCCTGCGCAGAATCGGTCGATCAAGATTGGCAAGCTCAAGAAGCGTGATGTCCGTCGTGTACCTGAATCCCATTTCTGCCAGTGGTACAATTCCTGCAGTAACAATTCCTGCCCCGATGCCGCCCATAAAAGCAAATGCCCAATCCCAGAGAAGTTTGGTTACAGAAAATTCAGGCAAATATAAATCAATTGACGTTACCAGCAAGACATTGAGCAACCCTAATTTAGCGCCAGCGTTGATAAAGACTTTGCGCTCCCGGCAATGGCGCACCCAATATGCCGCCATGGTGCTGTTTACCAAAAAGTAAATAAAGATCGTCAGACTGTTTTCAAAAATCACGGCGTAAGAAATCGCCATAACCACCGCAGCAGAAATCGCGAGGTTCAAGCCCATAAACAGACAGATAATCATAGCACCGGAAGACAATGGTATTCCATACCAAATGGAAGCCATTTGAATTGGAATTGCTGGATTTTGGGTCAGTACTTCGGATAATTTGGAACTTATTTCAGCCAGCAAGAAAAACGCTATGAAGACACTGGCCATGAAAATCAGACGTTTATTTTGGTCTGTTGTTACTTGACCTGGTTGGCTTAGATGAAGAATATAGGTGGTCATCAGTAGACACAGCAGTAACATGGCTGCACCAACACTGCTTAACACAAACTCTTCTTTTTTCGTTTGGGTTGCAAGTGTTTTCAACTTTAAGAGTTGAACCTCGGTGACGCGTTCGCCCTCCCGCAGCAGCATCTCGCCTGCTTTTATTTTATGAAGCACGGGCTTGACCTCTGCGGCAACTTTATTCTTACGCTCCTGAGTTTCATTACGATTTAAGGTAATATTGGGTTGGATCAGGCGTTGAACCAAATCGACAACTAAGTTCAACATGCTGTAATCGAAATCTTTGAGGTAGGGTTGACCGATGATGCGGACCATGGTTTTGGCTTGATCGAGACCGTAAAATTGCTTTAATTGATGCGCAACTTGCTCCTCTTTTGTACCCACATCCCGCAATATAATGCCTTTTTCGGCTTCTTTTAAAAAAATTTCTTTATTTGTAACCACACCATTATTTAAAATTTCCAGCAATATTTTGTTTGTCTGATCGGAGATGTTTTTAGAAAATCCTGCTGTTTCGAGGGCCGTGAACGCGCCCTTGTTGATCCGTATGCCGAGTTTTTCCTCCATATATTTTCGCCTATCAATGACATTGTTAGCAGCCGGCTTTTTATCCTGTGGTAAGATTTCAGCGGATGCTTCACCATCTGAGGGGTCCTGCTCT
Organism: Desulfobacterales bacterium; assembly: GCA_050121225.1. Lineage (GTDB taxonomy): Bacteria > Desulfobacterota > Desulfobacteria > Desulfobacterales > JAFDCJ01 > JAFDCJ01. The sequence continues at coordinate 6,610 of JASFJP010000074.1, read as the reverse complement.
TGAGGCTCACTCGCGTCCGCATAGGCGACTTGCATTTCAGTAAATACCTGACTAACGTTTTGAGATAGTCTTAGGGCAAGCTCTGGGTCAAAGTCGTAAACTGTTTGTACATTTTCTACCGCTTGTAGGCGATTTAATTCAGTAGCCTGCTGGTCCTCAATAAAAAAATCCCTGGGCGCCTTAATATCCCGCTCAGCAACATCACCCAAATAATACGGGTGGTTTGTAATGACCAGGTTGGGGAAAAGGATAATGGAAAATAAAATCACTACGGAAAGCAATATTACCCAGCGCAAGCGACTCTCGCTGTTCAAAACTCTAGCGCTTGATTCTTTCTTTTTTTCTTTGCTCATTTTCTGATATTAGCCCGACGAAGCCTGCCGTCTTATTCATTGCTTTGAGGTCAATTTTTTTCTTGAATGCAGCTCACTAATCGTTAGCCGAATTCTTTCTGGCCTCAAGTTCTTCATAGGCACGAATAATTTCCTGAACTAATTTGTGCCTGACGACATCTCTTTTTGTGAAAAATACAAATTTGATCCCTTTGATGCCCTGCAAAATGTCTTTAGATTCGATAAGGCCCGATCTTCTCTCAGGCGGCAAATCGATCTGAGTGATGTCGCCCGTGATAACCGCTTTGGAATTGAAACCGATCCGGGTCAGGAACATCTTCATCTGTTCAGAGGTCGTATTTTGGGCCTCATCCAATATGATAAACGAATCATTTAACGTTCGGCCCCGCATAAAGGCAATTGGTGCGACCTCAATAATACCTTTTTGCATCAGTGCCGAAGCCTTATCAAAACGCATCATGTCATGAAGCGCGTCGTAAAGAGGTCTTAGATAGGGATCAACCTTCTCCGCTAAGTCTCCAGGCAAAAATCCAAGAGCTTCACCGGCTTCTACGGCCGGTCGTGTCAGAATAATGCGACTGACGATGCCCTTGGTCAGGGCTGAAACAGCCATTGCCATCGCTAAATAGGTTTTGCCGGTTCCGGCCGGACCGATCCCAAATACAATATCATATTTTCGGATCGCATCAATATATTCTTTTTGTGCGACACTTTTTGGTGTTACAGCACTTTTTTTGGAGGTAATGAAAACCGTGTCTAGAAATATTTCCTTCAAATTTATGCGGTCATCACTGCTTAACACTCTTGCCGCATAGTCGATGTCATTGGGATGGACAGGATATCCCTCTTTTAGCAGGCCGTATAGCTGATTTAAGATATTCTCAGCGAGGTTGCTGGAAATTTTGTCCCCTGCAATAAAAACGGTGTTACCTCTGGCATTGATGGTAACATCGGTTGCCTCGGCTATTCTTTGCAGGTTACTATTATGCTCACCGAAAAGTTGTCGTGCAAGATCTATGTCCGAAAAATCAAGACTGGATTGCTTAATATTGGATTCTTCTACCATTGTTTTAAAACGGTTCAGTGTTGAAATAAGTGCCTGATTATTTCATCGGCACCGACAGACAGTTCAAAACTTAGCATATCTTTTGAAACGATTGCAAATGTCAAATCGTCGCTTTGCAGGTAAACCTGAAAAATTCCTTGACTCACAATACGGGCTTTGTTACTTCAACCTATTGATCCATAACACTATTTTTGACGCTACGACCAAAAATGAATCCGTTTGATATATTGATCATCATCATTTTAGGGTATAGTCTGATACGCGGACTCTTCCGGGGATTGGTTAAAGAAGTTGCTTCCATTATCGGAGTCCTGGGGGGATTCTATGCTGCGTATACCTATTACATGGTCCTGGGCAAATTACTTTCCACTTTTATAAAAAATACCGGCTATCTTAATATACTGAGTTTTTTAATAATTTTTTGTGGCGTGCTCATTACGGTAAGTATTCTGGGCGTCATAGTAAAGTATTTGCTAAATATTGCCTTTTTAGGATGGGTTGATCGCGTTTGTGGCTTCGGTTTTGGTATCGTTAAAGGAATTTTAATTGTTTCGGTTCTATTCATCACATTGACGGCATTTCTGCCCCAAGGAACTCCCTTCATAAAAAACTCCGTGCTGGCTCCCCATGTATCCTGGGTCTCTGAAAAAATGGCTAAAGTGGTTTCAAAGGAGATGAAACGAGATTTTGTGGCCAAACTGGGGGAACTTAAAAAAGCGTGGAAAATTCCAAATTGAATCAAAGCACGTCTTTCCTGGATAAACTTACACAGCTTGTAGAAACCCTCAGGGGTGAAAATGGCTGCCCTTGGGACAAAAAGCAGACGCCCCGTGCGGTGATCGTTTATTTAATTGAAGAAGTTTATGAGTTGGCTGATGCTATTGAATCCGGAAATACCGAGGAAATCCGTGAGGAACTTGGGGATGTCCTGTTCCATATTTTTTTCATCGCTCGGATGTTTCAGGAAGCAGGGCAATTCGACCTTCAGAATGTTGCCCAGACGATTACTGAGAAAATGATCCGTCGCCATCCGCATGTATTTGGTGAACGAATGGTTCAAAGCAGCGATGAGGTTATTCAAAATTGGCACAGGATCAAATTAAACGAGAAGAAAACAACACAGACGACGTCACTGTTTGATTCCGTGCCGGTCGCCCTTCCTGCCTTGTTGCGGGCCTACCGAATTTCGGATCGTGCTGCAAAGACCGGATTTGATTGGTTGGATAAGATCACGATGCTGCGGCAGGTTGAAGAAGAACTCGATGGTGTTAGAGCGGCAGTAAAAAAAGGAGATGGTCATAACATATCGCAAAAATTTGGTGATCTGCTTTTTTCAGTAGTAAATGCCGCCCGTATTGCTAAAATACATCCCGAAACTGCTCTGACAAGTTCCATAAACGCATTTGAGAAACGCTTCAAAAAATTGGAAGAGAGCATTTTAGAAGGCAACAGGAAATTTGAAGACCTTTCCATCGACGAAAAAAAGCAGATCTGGGCAGAGATAGATTCTGCCGATCCCAAATAAATCTGGTTAGGCATTCATTTATTCAGGACTTAGTGCTGGTTCGCAGATAATCTGATTTAAATGTATAAATAAATTAGATAGTTACGAATCAGAACACTAAGCCGTTTCGCCAAAGGGAACATATCCCGGCGGTATTTTTTTGATCAACTTACCGTCAGAATCATACTTTTCAATGATAATCTGCCCATCTTCTAAATTCGTTCTGCTCTTCATATCTTCCTGAAACTGAAGGTTCATTTCTGGTTTTTGGCCATTATTGCTTTCCTCCACCGGTCGTTGCTCTCTGACCTGGTGAGTTTTATTGAAGACCATATCCTTATCATATAGATCGTTGTTATAATTTGCCCTGATGAATTGCTGCATCACGGCCTCACCAATTGCGTTAATCATGATTTCCCCCTTTTATTTTCTAAATCCAGGCATCGGTTTTTTTGTCCGCCGACTCATTTGCCAACTGTAAGAAGCGACGGATCAAAAAACTGGAGTCCTCCACTGAAAGTGTATTGGTTCGTTTTTCGTTAACGTTGTCGATGCTGTTAAATACAAATGTCGTGTCTTTTTTCCTACCTAATTCGTGATTGTCCCCCTTTGTACTAATTCCTTTCTTGAGAAATTCATGTTTCTCTCCAAAGCGTGATCCGAATTGAGTAATTTTTTCGAAAATGTTTTTTGTAACTTTTTCGATTGTTGTTTGCCGCTTTCCCTCCGGTGTCAGATCGGCGTGATTCGTTGCGGGGGCCATCAGCAACTTTTGCTTTTTGCCCGAAATTACAGCCCGGCTGAGTTGTCGGCTATAAACATTTAAAACATTGTGCATCTGATGACTGGTTACATCCATTCCACGATCCTCCTGCCTGGCTCATCGGCATAATTAGCGCTGGACTTTAGAAAAAAAATGATATTCAGAAAATTGCTGGCGCTTGAAACAACATAACATACTGAAAATATATAAAATATTTTCAGACTCGATTTATCGATGGGCGATAGCACAATGACCGATCTGTATTCGCTTCTTCGGTAGAATTAAAGGTGAACTGGTCTGGGTTTTGGATAGGATGATGGCTCACTGCAAAAAAGACACCAACCCGCCTGCCGCCGCTGACAGGGTATCGGCTTCGGCAGGCAGGTAAGCACGGGGCAGGTTGAGAGTGGTCCAACCTGGCGCTACGTATTTGGTGAAGAGTATAACCTTTGAACCTTGAACTCCGAACCTGGAACCTACCACTTTAGGTCTTAATCATCAAAATCTCCTTGCGGTCCTTTGTCGCTTTGGATGGAGGCCGCGCGTTTGGTAATTAGGTCAGGTGTCCACTCAGCGGGATCTTCAATTCTTTCGCCTTTGGGACCGGGATCATATGAACCGGCCTTGAGAATTTCGGCAATTGCTAGAGGGGCGGTATTCTCAGCATTAAAAACATTGACCAACATATTGTAGACAAACCTTTCCACTCGTTTGGCCATTCGATTTTTTATCTCACTGGACTGACCGAGCAATTTGTTCTCAAACGGCAAGTTCAATTTTTTGTAGTTGCCACCTTTCCAGCCTTGTTTTTGGGAATAGTCGACCATTTCTGTCCACAGTTCTTCGGTCATCCCTTCGTTTTTGAGTTTGATGAAACCACCCTGGTCATCCAATTGAGCGTTTCCGAAGTCATTGACCTCAAGACCCCATGAAATCATCTGGAGGGCAGTGGCGACATTGGCTTTTGTGGTTCTCGTTTTGGACGCAATTTCTCTCAGACGGTCGGAATTATTACCGGATGTGCCGTGTTGAGCACCGGAAATTTTGTATTTTTCGAGGGCCGCATGAATCCTGGCGGTCAATTCCACTTGAATCCCCTTGTCACTGGCCTCAATGCCGTGCGTCGTTCCATTGTTTAACGCTATCCAATCTGGAAAGATGTCATGGGCATTAAGCCCCTGGATGAGAAATTGCGCTTCCTCAACAGTGGAAAGCCCTTCTTTGCCTTTAATTTCACCAACTTCTGTTTCGAGTCCCGCCCACTTGGGAACGAACGGATTTAGTTCTAAATTCGCCAATAAATTTTTGTCATCCGGTAGATGGGAAGCGTCAATGGCTATGGATGTCATCCCTGCCTCAAATAGTGTCGGAATTTCTGTTTTGGCGGCGACAATATCGCTGTCACTTTTTAAACCATAATGATCGGCATGGATTGCTACCGGTATGGTGATGCCCAATTCGTTGCAGATTGTGTCAACGATCATGGCAATATTCCAGTAATTAACTGCACAATATGCGGTGGCTCCCCCCTCAGATTTAGCAATTTCGATTATTATCGCTGCATTGGCTTTTTGAGCCGCTTGCAAAGCGCCCCGAATGACGAATCTATTCCTGCCATTGGCAGCCATGGCAATCGCATTGCCTTTGGCGAGCATAGCCCTGTCAATGTATTTACCGCTGACAATCAAAGCCTTTGAGTTTGGAAAATTTTTTACCACATTAGGCGGTCGACCGATCTGTAATGCGTTGTCAAAGTTCGTAGCAGGGTTGGCGCTTTCATCAGCCATGACGATACCTCCTTTTTTTTGTTCTTGCGTGATTGGCTCTAACCATTTTCATCTTTAACATGATCTGTTCGAACGTCGTTTATCACATCTTGGATGACGCGCTCATAATTTGACGGGGCTCGCAGTTCCCCCCAACCTCTTTGCATTTGAAACAACCCATCATAGGCCGTATCGTAGAAAGAGTTTATCTGATGGGGAATATCAAGTTGATTCAGCATCGAACTGATCAACTGGGCTTCTATGGTATTCTCCAAGACGGCAATCTTGATGAACTTCGGGTTGCCAGGTATTCGCTTTTGCATGTCTCTGAAAACCTAAAATGAGAATCTGCAGTATTTAAGAACTGAAAAATTTAAGCATAAATATCGATAAGTAAACCGATCTCATTTTTTTTCAGGCTGTTAATGCGACGGCTTGAAGTGTAAATCGGTTTATGATCATCAAGCTGGTTGTCGTGTTTCGGTGAATGCGAGGATTGCGCCTGCGTGTACTGCGTTACGCTTTGATTCCTGCGCTCAGATGCAGGGATCAATGCAGTTCGAGCAAAAGGCGTGACCTGTTTAGGGCCCTGGTCAAAGGGGATCAGTTGTTTATCTGAAGAGATGTCCATTAGTATTCGTAGATTTCGTATTCAGTTTGCTCTTGGAGCAGCATATCAATTCGATTCTGGATTTCATTTCTCTCTTTGCTGAGTACCCACTGACGCCAGTCATCGACGGAATGCCAGGTGCTTATTACCAAATACTCCCCGGGACTATCGATCCTTTTTAGCGTTTCGCCGGCAATGTAGCCGGGCTGATTCATAGCAAGCGTTCTCAAATTCTGGAAAAGGGGAATCAACTCCCTTGTCTTACTTGCTGGAACCGATCTTTTGATAAGAATTTTTACAGCCATTCTACCCTCCTTCCCAATCGTAACGCTTAAAAATTGATTCTGTTCATGTGATTGGATTTTGCCAGATAGCAGTGTCGTTCACGCGCTCAGACAACGGAAACCCGTGTTGTCGGAATCGTTTTTATGAACATATGGAAAAACTGGGTAGAATGTCAAGAATAAAGCAATTTTTATATTGCTTGGTGCTTGAGTGCGGACTCAGGGATACCATTTCCTCAGTAGCGATTAGAAAATGCCCAATTT
>JASFJP010000073.1:0-11724 GCA_050121225.1 Desulfobacterales bacterium | reverse complement strand
AGGTACCAGTTTTTGGATCTTTCGTAGGGATTTTTAAAATTTGAATCCAGGGACATGGGGCGGAAAACCTGTGGGATATTGAGATCACCAAGATTGAAAATTGTTGATTCGCCTTCAAAGGTCACAAAAGGTAATACCAATTCGTTAATGTCTTTCCCAAATGGGTTATATAGCTCTAATATAGCGGCTAACGTTGTGGCGATGCCCGGATTCAGCAAATCGAGGTTTCCAACCAAGTTTTGGGTGACGCTTCGACCATGCGCTCTGGTATTATCCTTAATTCGGTTGGCTGTGCGATAAACAGACATTTGAGAGTTGGAAAGGAGAACTTCCATAATGTCTCCACCCGCTTGGCCCCAGAAATAGTTTTGGGTGATATCGCTACCATCATCATCCGGGACGATGCTCGCAGGATAAGTGTTCTGTGAATTCGCATTAATGTCCGCTATGTTGGTCAGGTTCCCGGCAAGTTCAGATGGGCCTCCGTATAGAAAAATGTTGATGATCTGTGGAATCGTGGATGGTGCAACATAGTCAACATTGGCTATTGCAGCCGCTATGGCTTCCTTTTGCCGGAAACAAAACGGTGTTGAAAGTGAGAGACAAAATAGTCCGCCTAGTTTGAGAAATTGCCTTCGATTTAGCATGATCAATCTCCTATTTAAACGAGGTAGTATAATATAATTCCGACAACCTAGATAGATAATCCAAAACAATCATTGCTTTATTGAGGTCTTTGCCCTCTTTGTCATAGCCGCGTGATGCGATAATCGCGTTGAGTTCATCCAATTCTTCTTGTACAGCGTATCTTGACACGACTGATAAGAAGAGATAATTGATAAACGCATCTCCATCCACATCAACCTCAATAAATTCAGCCTGCCAACCGCCATCATCATCATTAAATTCATCCCCCTTTTTATCAATTAGAAGCTTTTCTCTTACGGCCTTGTGGTAATAAGAAAAGCTCAGCGTGTCTAACGGGATTTCAACTGGTTTGCCCAATTTATAGGTAAGGGAGGCTTGCTTCATATTTTTAAGGCTTGGAAAATTTGAGCCTGTCGATTGGCTGCTGAGATATTTAAAAAAGCTACGGTAGGCATACCAATTGACTCGGTGAGCAACGTTAAAAAATGCTTCCTCAAATGCTTTCGGTCTTTCTACGTTAAACAAGTACTCTCTGGAGAACAGTATAGTTGAAAACAGATCTCTGAATGTCGTAGGATTGGCTGTAACTATTTGGTTTGTAATATCAGCCTTCGATTCGTCTGAATAGCCGAAGAATAATCTATTTACGATTGTTGAGGTAATACTTGGAATCAAAGCACCATGATTTGCAACGGCCCAATAGAAATCGTTGCAATCGACTACCGTGGCCCCTAACAGTGACATGGGTTCGGTATTTTGGTCATATCCAATTACTAATTGGTAGCCTTCAGAATCGTCCGTGAGTGACCAATTTTGACACGCTTTTGCTGCCAAAGGCACATCATCATCATTGAAATGACCGAGAAAGATCTCCATCATCTCTCTGGTATTATCCTCCGGCGAGCGAAATCTGCGCCAATTTTCTTGCGAGATCATATGTTCATACGCAATGTTGCGAATGCTGCTATCATCACCTATCATATCCAGCAATCGATAAAATACGTCTTGGACATCGGTATAATCGACTGTTTCAAGTTCAACGGCAGGTGAAAAAAGAATTGTGTTAGAGAGTACATATGCCATCCAAATATCAAAGTAATCACGACTCAAAGGGAACTCGAAAAGCATGGCCAAAGGATATTGCATGGGTTCTTGCTTGGAGTCGAATGCATATTTTTCATCGATCTTTGTAAGATAATTATCTAAACTGCCAAGAGGTGCCGACAATCTAGCCTTAAAATCTGAAATAAAATTGGCTTGGTTACCTATAGGCTGGGCGCCATTTTGATTTGACAGGGTAAAAAAGTCTTGCGCCGGGACTCCCTTGTATAGGGTCGCTGACAATTTATTTGCCATAGCATATTGTTCTTGATCAGAAAGTGCAGCAAATTCGGCATCACTAACCTGAGACATATTGGCCGTTTCGTTTGAACCGCCAGACCCGCCTGCATCGCCGGCGGAAGCGGTTGAATCGTTTGAGTTGCCACCTGAACCCCCGCTATCCCAACAGCCTGCAATGAGAAACAATAAGATGACAACGATAGATAGGTTTTTCTTAGTCATATCATTCTCCTTTAGGGTCGTCTTAACTTGTGTCAAGAGATTAATTTAGTTGTTTCGACTATCAGGAAAGTTAAATTCTGATATCCACGCCTCCTTTAATAAGGGCGTAGCAAAGTCTGTACCAATTTTGTTTGTTTATCATAACTTACAGTTATTCAAAAAAATATTCCTAATAGTAACTATTCTCAACTAGCCTGATAAACTGATCATTTATCTTCGTGTTGACAGGGGCGTACTTTTTCGTGCACATTCTACGCAGAGCAAGTAAAGACGGACATCGAGAAGAGGTTAAGCAAGTAGTCATACTAAGCCATGGCTTTTGACAACAGTCCAAAATAAGGCTATGGTCTTTGGGCGATGTGATACATTTAGGTTTTCCGATGAGTCGCAAAACGTTGATATCGAACTATTGTCATCCTATTGAAAATGACTATGCTTGGTGGGCACTCATTATTAAAATATTTTCTTCTGTTTTCAAAGAATAAATTTGCTGAATCCAGCCCTGTTATTACCATTTTTCAGGGCGGATAAATTAAGACTTTGATTTTTGAGTATGCGGAATACTAAGGTACACGATATTGTCAGCAAGGTAATCGATGCCCATGGTGGTGTTTCCCGCTGGATGAGGATCACCAGACTCCAGGCCAACATCTCTGCTTGGGGTTTGTTGTTCAAAGCCAAGAGGCGGCCAACTCTAAACCGTGTTTGGGTTGCAGCGGAAATAGGTAAACCCAATTTCACATTTTTTGATTTTCCCCTGACCGGACAAATGAGTGAACTCATTGGGGAAGAGGAAGTTCGCATCCTGGATTCGGACAAAAAAATATTTGCCAGTCGCAGTCAACCTCGTAAAGCATTTCGGGGCTTGCGGCGACAGCTATATTGGGATGTCCTTGATTTTGTTTACTTTGGCGGGTACGCCACTTGGAACTATCTGGTCACGCCATTTTTCTTTCTCAGAAAGGACTTTCAAATTGAGGAGCTTGCCCCATTGACTACGTCCCACGGGACCTACCTGCGATTGCAGGTCCAGTTCCCTGCGGCACTGCCAACACACTGCAAATCCCAAGTTTTCTACTTCGACGAGAACTATCTTCTCCGTCGTCTGGACTACACGGCTGAGGTGGTCGGTCGATGGGCGCACGCTGCACATACCTGTAAAAAATACAAAACATTCGATGGATTTAACATCCCAACCAAGAGGAGGGTTCGGCCGCTTGTTTTTAGATATCTGCCTCTACCGGGCCCTATCTTGGTCGCCTTAGATATTCATGACGTCCGATCAGTGCCGGCCACTTAAGCGATCTAAAGGGAACAGATAACCATCTATTGACGCAGCCCGCAGATTCAGCTCATGATTGATGTTGTTTTCAAATTTCAATTCCAAAAAAATGCATCTCGTGTTAAAGAGCAATGTGAATACAATGGCCGTATCGCACACTCGGCGTTATGCACTGTTTCATGCTGATTTTATCGGAGACCGGTTTAACTTTTTTTAATTGGAGGCAACAATGATGAAAAGAACCCACACCAATGCTATCCTCTTTTTAATCACCACTTTGGTCCTAATTATGGCCTGCGCCAGCGGTTATAATAAACATGCGGATCAGTACTACGAGGAAGGAATGCTATTCTACGAAAGAATGGAATATGAGCGGGCGATTGAAAGTTTCGACAAGGTCTTAGAACTGGCGCCTTACGGCAAAGACAACAATATCGTATATTACAACAGGGGAATGGCCTCCCTAAAGAGCCGCCAGTATGAAAAATCGGCCTATGATTTTACCAAGGCTTTAGAGCTTACCTCAAGTTGGGACAAAACGTTAAAATTTGATCTGTTAATGAATCGGGGCAATGCCTACCAAAAAAGCGAGAAATTTGATCTTGCCGTCAAAGATTATACAGGTGCAATTCAGCTGATCCCGGAGCACAAGGATATTAAATTCATTTATACCAACCGGGCATGGGTTTGGTTCGCCAAAGGAGACTATGATAACGCAATTGATGATTTTGGCAAAGCGATTAAAATTGACTCGGGATTAGACGACGCCTATTACGGCAGGGCAACGGTATGGTTCAAAAAAGACGATTCCCAAAGGGCCTTAATCGATGCAAAAGAGGCTGTCAAATTGAAGCCAACAAAGCGAGAATATGATAATCTGCTGTATGACATCAGGTCATCTATGAAAAAGTAACGATACACAGCATCACAATTATTTGCCTATTCGCCATTCGAGGCTTCGGACACCCGCTGCATGCTCCGCGCAGCATTGCCTGAAAAAGGCGCCAATTCTAATCCACCTTGAATTGATTTAAGTCAATTACATCGAATACCTCAATAAGGTATTACGTGCACACTTCATCTTGAACAACTGGGGTTCAACAAAAATCAATTTGATTAAGGTGAAAGTTGCATCATTGTTTCGAAGGAGAAACCGAAATTAACTTATCTAACGGAGGACGGCTATGTTCTGTTATCAGTGTGAACAAACGGCCAAAAACGAGGGGTGTACCAAAATCGGAGTTTGCGGCAAGCAGCCGGAGGTGGCAGCGTTGCAGGATCTTCTTATTTATGCCGCAAAAGGTCTTTCAGCGGTGGCTGTTGAAGGCCGCGATGTGGGTATGATTGATCGCCAATTAAATCATTTCACCTGTCAGGCGATCTTCTCAACATTAACAAATGTTGATTTTGATCAGGATCGTTTTGTGGAATTAATCAACGAGACGGTCCGCCGGCGAGACGAACTCAAAGAAAAAGTAAAATCCGCCGGAGGGAATGTTGATTTCCCTGAAGGGGCTGCCACCTTCAAGCCTGAATTAACGCACGAGGCCATGGTAGCTCAAGGTGAACAAAAGGGGATTATGTCCAATCCCAATATCGATTCCGACATTCTCGCTCTTAGAGAGCTACTGATTTACGGGATCAAGGGCGTTGCTGCCTATGCCGACCATGCCGCGATTTTAGGGCAAGAAGATGATGCCGTCTACGCATTTATTCACAAAGCGATGGCGGCAACCCTTAAGGACGATCTCAGCGTGGATGATCTCATCGGCTTGGTTTTAGAATGCGGAGAAATCAATTTGAAAACCATGGGGCTGCTTGATGCCGGCAACACCGGAACATACGGCCATCCAGTTCCGACGCCGGTGCCTTTGGGAGCCAAGGCCGGTAAGGCAATTTTGGTTTCCGGTCACGATCTCAAGGATTTGGAGATCATTCTAAAACAGAGCGAAGGCAAAGGTATTTACGTCTATACCCATGGAGAAATGCTGCCCTGCCACGCGTATCCCGAGCTGAAGAAATATGCGCACTTCTATGGTCACTACGGAACTGCCTGGCAAAACCAGGCCAAAGAATTTGCGGCCTTTCCGGGCGCGATTTTGATGACAACCAATTGCATTCAAAAGCCAAAAGACTCCTACAAAGACCGTATCTTCACGACCGGTTTGGTCGGCTGGCCGGGAGTCGAACACATAGCGGAAAAGGATTTTGCCCCGGTCATCAAAAAAGCTCTGGAATTGCCTGGCTTTTCCAAAGATCAAAACGGCAAACAGGTGATGGTCGGATTTGGGCACAACGCCGTGATGGGTGTCGCTGATAAAGTCATCGACGCCGTCAAGAATAAGGCGATTCGCCACTTTTTTCTGGTGGGTGGCTGCGACGGCGCCAAACCCGGACGGGATTATTACACCAAGTTTGTTGAGCAGGTACCCGAGGATTGCATGGTGTTGACCCTGGCCTGCGGCAAGTTTCGCTTTTTCGATAAAGATCTGGGTGACATTGGAGGAATTCCGCGATTGCTGGATGTTGGGCAGTGTAACGATGCGTATTCAGCTATTCAAATCGCAACTGCTCTAGCCGGTGCTTTCGAATGCGGTGTCAACGACCTACCGCTTTCTATGATTCTATCCTGGTATGAGCAAAAAGCCTGTGCCATTCTGCTGACTTTGCTCTATCTTGGAGTTAAGGATATCCGCCTGGGTCCCAGTTTGCCGGCTTTCATTACACCAAATGTTCTCAATGTTCTGGTGGAAAAGTTCAATATCATGCCCATTCAGACACCGGAAGAAGATCTCAAGGCTATTTTGGGGTAGTTTGACCCCTAAATCAGGGTTAAATCAAACATGTTGGTGGATCTTGAACGGGCCGATTCATTTTATTTACGCTCATTTGAGGCAGAGGTGGTTTCAAGACCCCATCTGAGGCTGAAACCATCTCTATCTACCTTAAACCGTGTAAAGCACTACCAGACAGCGGGTATCCTGGTTGGAAAGGCTTTTGAGTTTATGGGGTATATCGGAGTTAAAGTGAATTGACTCGCCCGTCTTAAGGTGATGGTTTTTACTGCCCAGGTTTACTTCAAGCTCTCCCTCCATGACGTAAATAAATTCTTCACCCTCGTGCTTGTATTCCACCGGTTTGTGAGCCTGCCGGGACTCAATGGTCACTATAAAAGCTCGCAGATGATTGCTTTCGGCTCCGGGAGTGAGTGTCTGGTAGGAGTAGATTCGGGTGCGTTTGGTGAAGGCTTTCGACCGCTGCCCCCGGATGATTTCCTTTTCTTCTTTGCGCAAGAATGTGCTAGGGTCGACGTTTAGGGCTTTGGCCAGACTGAGTAGAAAACTCACCGATGGAGAAAATTCTTCATTTTCGATCTGCTCGATAAATTCCGGAGTCTGCCCTGTTGCACCGGCCATATCCTCGACGGACCAATCATGGTCCTCTCGGAGTTTGCATACCTTGGCGCCAAAACCTTCCCCTGGTTCTGCACCTTTTTCTTCACACAAGACGTCCGCCATTTTGCGCATGACGACCTGTTTCAGCTTCGTTGTTAACATGGGCAAAAATGTTTTCGCGTCCGTTACGACCCCCAAATCTGCAATCTGGAAAATAGGTGAATTTTGGTCACGGTTGATTGCAACAATGGTTTTGGCCTCCGTGATCCCGGCTGTATACTGGACCGCTCCGGAGGTCCCTACCGAGAGCAAGATGCCGGGGCGAACTGCTTTGCCTGTTTGTCCGATAAGTCGCTTTTCTTCCACCCAGTGTTGCAGCACTGGGGGTCGAGTTGCGCCGACTTCTCCTCCCATAGCAGCCGCAAGCTCTCGCACTAAACCGAAGTCTTCCATACTACCGAGTCCGGCTCCACCAACGACGACGACATTTGCTTCTTCCAACTTTCGATGCTCCGCAGGTTCGACCTCACTCGACAGGAGCTTGATTCGGTTAGCCGCGTCAGGACAGTCAACCCGCATCCGTTCAACAACGCCGGCTTTCCCGGGGACCTCCTGCGCACGATGCACATGGGGCTGGACGGTTGCAAATCCTGTTGTGTGGCTATTTGAAAAGGTAATTTCTGCCATGATTTCGCCGCCCCATGAGGGTGACGTTGTTACTACACCCCCTTTTTCGATCCGCAGATCCAAGCAATCTGCTATCAAACCACAATTGCAGACAGTAGCGGTTCGTGCGGCTAATTCCCGTCCAAAGTCTGTGAGTGCGAACAGCACAAGCATGGGGCGGTGCTTTAAAACGGCATTGGCGAGTACGTGCTCGAAGATATCAGCTCTTGGCACGCTCAGGCCTTTAATATCGAAAATGTAAACTTTGTCTGCACCGTGGGCAAGAGATGATTTTTCTGCTTCTGACACCGGAATGAATGCCTGAGAGATTGGTGTGTTTTTGAGTTCATCATCATCGGCTGACAAACCCATCAACACCATCGCGGCTTTACCCGATACTTGTTCGGCAAGCTCCCGGGCTTTGGCCAATAGATTGAGGCTAAATCCGAAGAATCTTTCATTCCTTAGATCACCCAAAACCCAAATTTCTTTTTCTGCACTAGTTGACATAATTCTCACTTATGTAAAAAGCCACCTGTCGTAGTAGGAAAGGGGATTGAAGATTGAAAAATTGTCATCCGACCATACCTGTATCAACAAAACGTCTGATCAGTTCCTCTACTTGTTCCTCAGCCGAGCCCGACAAGAATTCGCATTTTCGCTCTTTCTTAACCCGCTTTAAGGAAAGAACCCGTGTAGGAGAACCCTGCTCTCCGACCTGCTCCGCTGTCAAACCTAATTGTTTTAAATTCCAGTTTTCTACATTGGGCTCTGCAAAGGCTGATTCAATTCCCAGGAGCCCAGCGTCCCGGGGTTGAATCGAACTATGATGAATCGTTAAGATTGCCGGAAAAGAGAGCTCAAAAGTTTCCTGGAATCCATCAGCTCTGCGCTTGACAAGCAAACCTGATTTTACCGGCTCGATGGAATGCGCCCAGGTCACCAGCGGTAGATTGAGCAGTGATGCGGTTTGGGGGCCTACCTGGCCGGTATCACTGTCTGCGGTTCTGGTGCCGAAAAGAACTAAATCAAAGGGGGCAATTTTTTGAATTGCAGCAGCAAGCGCAGTCGAGGTAACCAGTGTGTCGGAACCGGCAAGTGCAGGATCGGAGATCAATATACTGCGATCAATACCCAGAGCCATAGTTTCGATTAATGCTAAGGCAGATGCTTCCGGCCCCATGGAGATGGCAGTAATCTTTCCACCGTGCGCTTCGCGCAAGTTCAGCGCCACCTCCAGAACAGGCCGGTCAAAGGGATTTAACTCGCATGATTCGGATGATCGAACCACCCGACCTTTCGGTGCCTCCAACACCACCGATTTGACACACACAATGATGTTTAGATCCATTCGTTCTCCTTTGCGAAGCAAACATTGATAATTTCGAAAAAAATCAGAAAGATGATCTTTTTTACGGGAGGGTTTAGAACTTATCCTTAGATAAAACGTTTACAAAAACTTATAGGCCTCAACCCAATCGCATGCAGTCAGCTGTTCGCCTAACTGCCCAGCACGCCTCTGGAAATAATGACACGCTGGATTTCGGAAGTGCCCTCGTATATCCGGGTCACCCTGGCATCTCGATAATACCGCTCCACAGGATATGACTTGGAGTAACCATAGCCGCCGTGAACCTGAACGGCCTTGTCGGTTACCTCACACGCGGTTTCTGAGGCAAAGAGTTTGGCCATGGCCGATGCCTGCGAAAATGGCTTGCCTTGATCGCTCAGTGAAGCTGCACGGTATACCATCAGACGTGCCGCATCAACTTGTGTCGCCATGTCCGCGATCATTATCTGCACGGCCTGATGCTTTGCGATGGGCACTCCGAACTGGTGGCGTTCTTTCGCATACCGCACCGCTTCATCAAAAGCAGCCTGAGCTATGCCTAAGGCCTGGGCGGCGATTCCCATTCTGCCGGTATCAAGGGCTGTGAGGCCGATTTGCAGACCCATGCCTTCTTGCCCCACCAGATTCTCCACTGGCACACGACAATCATTAAGCCGAATTGTACTCACCGGATTCCCCCGCATTCCACAAAGATCCTCGAGATCACCAACCACAAATCCCGGAGTTCCCCGTTCGGCCACCAGCACGCTAATGCCCTTGCGGCCGGCTTCGGGGTCCGTGCGGGCGAAAATCAAGCAGATGTCAGCAACCCCACCGTTAGTTACCCAAACCTTGTTGGCATTAATAATGTAGTGATCACCGTCACGGATAGCGGTGGCTTCGATTCCCGCTGCATCCGTACCGGCGTTAGGCTCAGAGAGGCAGAAAGCTCCGATTTTTTCCCCTTTGGAAAGCGGCGGTACCCACCTTTTCTTTTGCTCTTCTGATCCAAAGACCATAAGCGGATAGGCTCCAACCCCATAATGGACACTCAAACAGAGTCCAAGGCTTGCGCAGACTCGCGAGACCTCCTCGATGACGATGATGAAACTCATCGCATCCATTCCCGCTCCCCCGAGTTCCTTGGGAATTTGGACCCCGAAATAACCCAGCTTGCCCATCTTCTCGACTACCTCCCAGGGAAACCGGGCTTCCTGGTCGATATCTTTAGCGATGGGCATCAACTCACGTTCGCAGAACGTACGAACTGAGCGGCGAACAGTACGATTTTTTTCAGATAAAAACACATCCATGATTAACTTTCTGAATCGTATTCAAATGACAGAAATTCACTTTTCGGTCAAAGAACCATAGAGAAGTTGTCCGTGGATGTCAAATTAATTGAGCCCTGCGCCACGATTAACCTCAAGCTTTGACCACGCCAGCGTAAAAAGATCTGAACTTGCTTAATAGATGGGTTTGTCAGTATCAAAATATTTGACACCCCTACCGACAGAATCCTTGACGAATTGAACGCATGTCAGTCATTTATTAATTGAAATCATTATATATTTTAAAATTTTACAGAGCTGGTGCAGTTTATGCATGCAAACAGTTTGCAGCTAAAATCCTATCTTAGTCGAATCGCTCGATATATCAGATCGAGAAAACAACAATCGGTCACAATCTAAATCAAATTATCAGGTAAATGGCATTAAAAAATGAATTTTTCTCAGATGTATAGTCGCATTATACTCTTCCTTGCTGGCGCTGTGCTTGGGTTTCTCCTGGCAGCAGGGTCTTTAACCCACTCGTTTGCCCATGCCTCAGATTTGCCGATTTCAATATCCGGTAACTCACCTGATGCATATGTGAAAGCATCTTCACAGTCGGATATCAATGCCGGCAACGACGCGCTACTAATTAGACATCCGATACTATCGTACCCCAATCGACCCAACCCACTTCAAGCCAACGCCGTCATCGAGCATGCTGCCCGAGGCTGTTGTGGTGATGACGAGTTCCGAGCTTTAGTAGACAGAGGTGGTTCTCAAACTACAATAGCAACCGGCACCGGATGGCCGATTGCAACGGGCTACGTCATAACAAACAACCATGTGGTGTCTGATCGTGACCACGTCATGCTGGTTGATTCTTCGGGAAACACCATCAGGGCTTGGCCGATTCTCAGGGATGAGTTGTACGATATCGCTTTTTTGGAGGTCAGTGATACCTCCAAACTGCCGCCGGCCCTGCCGCTGTCCCAAATTCAAGAAGCTTCAGGCACCAACGTGTTTACGATTGGATACCCAACACCGGAGTCATTCCCTGAAACCCCCCGACGCTCCAATGGGATCATCAGCCACGTTTCGGGCCTCAATGCTGACCCCCATTCGTACCAGACCACTGTTCCCATACAGCCGGGCAATAGCGGTGGGCCTTTGCTGAATATGAATGGAGAAGTTGTTGGTGTGGTCACCTCAATGCTTGCTGTAAAGGATCCGGCTCGCGGCAGCCTGCAGTTGTTACCCAATGCCAGCTGCGCCC
This sequence comes from Desulfobacterales bacterium, assembly GCA_050121225.1. Lineage (GTDB taxonomy): Bacteria > Desulfobacterota > Desulfobacteria > Desulfobacterales > JAFDCJ01 > JAFDCJ01. Next base: position 293 of record JASFJP010000073.1, on the reverse strand, counting down.
GGAAAATTAGGTGTATCAAAGACCTTTTGCCGCATCTACCACATAATATCCCCAAAATTCGCTCACTGGTGCCGAAGGCCGGCTCCATCGAAACTCTTACCCATCGAATCCGCAACTCCGTGCTGATTGTGGTGGCAACGACTCATGGAAATCAAAAGCGAAACTTGGATTGAAAAATCCAAATTATAGCCTTTATTTAATCAAGAGCCGTAATACATCTCTGCCAAATGACCGGTGAAACATTCAATTAAAGTAAATGAGTCGCTCCTGCCCTTGGAGCTGCGGCATTTACC
>JASFJP010000072.1:0-11730 GCA_050121225.1 Desulfobacterales bacterium | reverse complement strand
GCAAGTGCAAATAAGGCCATCCAGTGCTCCGCACGGGATGGCCACGTGTGAAACTATATTGAATGACGATTGGCGATTGACGAATTGTGGATGTCGCTCTCCGAGGCGTAGGCGCTACAACCTCTACGAGCCGGAGGCTTCGCTATGTTTCTGAGAATATATACTTTTGCAAACTATGCCCCTATCAATCTATAACGCGACCATTGCTTAACGGTGATCCACAAAAAGCGACCATCGAAGTGCTTGCAAACGCTTCTGAGCGGCAGCGACCCAGAGCTTTGTTTCAATGCGCTTTGATTAACAGGTTGTTTATCAAGAAAGTGAATCAAACATTTCAATCCGTGTCGTGCTGGTGGGCCAATTATATATAAGCGGCCAACTGCAATGGCTAGCATAAAAAAATATTAGAGCGTTTGGATCAAAGCAAGGACGTTATGGATAACCTAAATAAGGCTTACAAAACCGCCGACATCGGAACGTTATTCTGGCAAACGCTCTAAGCAACATTTTTCATGGTTTTCTCGATTTGAACACTGTTGGTATTTTTGTTAAACGAGCCAAAGAACAGAATCATATCGGGGTTTGCATCCAGAGAATTGAAATTCGCAACGGACACCCCTTCGCGAGCCGCAGTTGTGGGGCAGAAAATTCTGATTTCAGAAACGTTCTTTTCGTCAGCTTTGGGGCGCATTGCACATTTCAGGCTCCACACCCAATCCGGGTCCTCCTTTAACTGAGTCACCAGATACATCCCCACGCGATCCGGTAACTCCTTAGGTTTCGCTAACCTGACCTCTTCGGTACCAGAGGAATTTTCGCTGTGTTTTTCCTTTTGCCAAAATTTCAAATTCATGACATCGCCCTTTCAATTTGCAAGGTTGTTAATATAAGATGATTGATGATTCTGTTTTAGCAAGGTCTGTGCCAATTTGTAATAAGCTGATTTTATTAGAATATGGTATTTATGTAATTCACAATCAGAACCGGGGATTCCGACTCCTCCTATCCGTAGGATAAAGAATGTTCAAGGATGCAGCCAAGTAGCCGGCGCCTTATTGACTTTTGCTTGCAGGGCGAGAACAAACACAGCTGGGTTCTGAAAGCCGCGAGATATTGTAAGCTTTTTGTTTTAGTTGTTTTACTGAGCTGAAATACACTTCAAGGCTTTATCGTAAAATTTTTCCGCATATTCCTTTACCATCCTTCGGGCCGAAAACTGTGCGGCCGTGCTCTTAATGGACTCTTTCATGACCCTAACCCATCCATGGGGGACACCCTCCTCGGATACATCATAAAACAAAGGGATAATTTCCTCTTCTAAAGAGCGGTAAATCTCTTCAGCATCAACATGATCTCGGTTGCCATCAATTTCTTTTGGGTCTATGGCCCAGCCGTTCTTTCCATTGAACCCCTCTATCCACCAACCATCCATGATGCTGAGTTGCGGAACACCATTGACAGCGGCTTTCATGCCGCTGGTGCCGCTGGCCTCCATGGGTGGTACGGGATTATTGAGCCACACATCGACGCCGTGGACCAAATATTGAGCCAATTGTTCACCATAGTCTTCCACAAAGGCAATGCGCCCTCCCATCTCTGGATCTCTTGCGGCATTGAAAATCCGTTGCAAGATTCGCTTACCGGGATCGTCGGCCGGATGGGCTTTGCCTGCAAAAATGATTTGAATGGGCCTCCATCGGTCATTTAACATCCGTTTGAGACGGTCCAGATCGTAAAAAATCAAATCAGTTCTTTTGTAGGTGGCAAATCGCCTGGCAAAACCCAGGGTGAGAACCGATGGGTCCAGCAAGGTCCCCCCGGCCACCACAAAGGATGAATTGACACGGTCCTCTGCCCAGCGCAGACGGGTGCGTTCGCGGATGGCATCAATCAGCTTTATTTTTAACCAATAGTGGGTTTTCCAGAGATCCTCATCCGGTATCTTTTCGATCATCTCCCAAATGACGGGATTGTCGTGATCTTCCAGCCAGCCGGAACCGAGATGCTTGTCAAAAAGCAGTTTCATTTTGGGCTCGATCCAGGTCGGTAGATGAATGCCATTGGTAATATGATCAATGGCGGGCTTTTCAGCCTTCACATCCGGCCAGAGACACTGCCACATCTGGCGGGAAATTTCGCCGTGCTTTCGGCTGACCGCATTGCTGTATTTCGACAGCCTGAGGGCCAGCGCTGTCATGTTGAATCCGGCCTCGGGTGTTTCCGGATGAATACCTAATTTAAGGAATTCATCGCGTTCCAATTTCAGGCCAGGCCAGTAGGTATGAAAATATTTCTCCATCAAATAAAATGGAAACACGTCATGCCCGGCCGGCGCCGGTGTGTGTGTGGTAAAAACAGACGTCTTTCCCACCCATTTTGAGGCTTGCTGATAATCCATGCCGTCCCCAATACGATCACGTATTTGCTCCAGCAATGCGAAGGCTGCATGCCCTTCGTTCAGGTGCAGTACAAATGGTTTGAGCCCTAAAACCTCCAATACTTCCGCCCCACCAATCCCCAAAACAATTTCCTGGCGAAGTCGTTGTTCCTGATCCCCGGTATAAAGACGCGCGGAGATTCCACGATGCCAGGGGTCGTTTATTTCAATATCCGTATCCATCAAATACAGCGCTACCCTGCCGACGGCAACTTGCCAGACGGCGACGTGGATCGCGGGCTCGATGAACGGAACTTTGACGACAAGCTGGGTTCCGTCCTTATTCAGCACGCGTGAGATCGATGCTGCCTCCCGGTCGAGTGTTTCGGATATGTTTTCCTGCCAGCCATCTTCTTGAATTTTTTGCTTGAGATATCCTTGTGGGTACATGAATCCGACAGCCACCAGCGGTACATTCAGATCGCTGCACTCCTTAAGATGGTCTCCGGCTAAAAACCCCAGTCCGCCGGCATAAAACGGTAATGAACGGTGCAGACCATATTCAGCAGAAAAATAGGCAATCGCGCAAACATCCGATAGGGAGGAATCTACCAAAAGCGGACAATTATTCTGTTGCATGTATTTTTCAAACTGGGACATGACGACATCATAATTGCGCAAATAATCTTCATCGGTGGCAGCGCGCTTCAATATTTGTATGGGAAGCTCTTTGAGCATCTTATCTGGATTGTGGATGCTTTCCTTCCAGGCCTGGCGGTCCAGCGACTTAAAAAGCATGCGTGCCGCCGGATTCCAGCCCCACCATAGATTTTCGGCGAGTTCACCCAATCCGGCTATTCTACCCGGTAAATGCGGAAATTCGTTTTTTATCGTTTTCATCACCCTCCATCCTTTTTATCCCTTTTCCAGATAAATATTATTTTCTACCTTTTCTTTCATCTTCTTTTATCTTGTGGCTTCTTTTTACCTTTGGGCAATGTCAGTAGCCAGCCGGCAATAAAACCGGTCGCCAGAGTTCCAAACAGCATCAGTGCCCTTGATATCGAGATCGTCCATACCAGGAATCGGAACTCGACCACCTGGGTATTTTGAATAACAAAAATAAGGACAACCGCCATTAAGCATATAAAAACTACATTTCTAATCATTTTAGCCTCCTTTAATTATACCAAAGTATAAACCGTCTGACCCGAATTTCACAAATCAGTAAAGGTTGAGGTAACGGGGTTCTCGCTTATTAACAGAAATGGACGATTTGCGGACCGCTGTTTCTTGAACAGTCTACATCAATAATTTCAGTTGTCTTCTGACGCGATGGGCTAAGCCGGAGGAATTTTTAACCTTGCTCCGAATCTTTGGCAACGGGCTTTCGGCTCTGGCGGCGCTCGCGTGCCCCCCTGCAGACCCACCCCAGGAGCCAAAAAGTTTTTGATAGAAAATCGTAGTTACCAGTGTGGCTGGTTGCCTATGCGTTTGCCCATGACTTCGAGGGTTTCCGTGACGACGACGAAGGCATCAGGATCGATTTTCTTAATCACTTCTTTAAATCTGGAAAGCTCGCTAAAAGTGATGACCGAATAGAGAATATGTATTTCATTTCCCGTATATCCGCCCTCGCCGCACACAACCGTTACACCCCGCTGCAACTTGTCTATGATTTCACGGGAAATTGCTTTCCATTGAGGAGAAATGATCATAATCGCCTTGCGCTGGCTCAATCCGGTGACGACCAGATTCACAAAATAGGATGTAACAAACATGAAAATAAGCGTATACAAAACCTTTTCCAGTGGAATGTGCAACGCTGCTGCTGTCATCAACAACGCATTGAAAGCGAGAACGATGGTTCCCGGTCGAATCGAGTACTTCTTATATAAAATAATGGACAATATATCCAGACCACCGGCAGACCCCAATGATTTTAAAATGATTCCGGATCCCACACCGGTAACAATTCCAGCTGTTAGAGCAGCGAGAATCATGTCCTGAATCGGAAGGACCTTGTATGGTAAAGTGAGCGCCATTGAGAAAATAACCACGCCGGCAAGGCTGTAAAAAAAGAAACGGCGGCCGACAAATAGCCATCCAACCACAAACAGCGGTATATTTAAGACAAAATAGATTACCCCAACCGAAACAGACGGTACAAGGTAATGGACAAGAAGTGCCAGGCCGGTAACGCCTCCGGTCAGAAATTCTTTGGGAATAATGACGCCCTTGATGGCCACGGCGCACATTACGCTGCCAACACTGATCAGCAGTAGATTCCACAGAACATTTAAGAACAGTTTCACATCTTTCATTTTCAGAGTCTCTTAAAATCATATCCGAAGCCTGGTCGATTGGTTGGATACAAGTAAACGTTTTTCAGTAATTCCGATGGTGAATTTCATCTAAGGTCATCGATTTCAGATCTTCCACCAGAGCAACCAGATGGGTAATCATCATCTCCCAGATTTTTCTGCCTTTTTCGGCGTCGGCTTTGGTGGGATCTCCCATGACTCCGCTACGAGAAATCTTACGGGTGTAAGCGTACCACAAAACGCCGCGCTTGGAAGTAAAATCCAGATACCGGCTGGAAAACTTTGGTACTTCCCTGCGGGCCTGTTCCATTTTGACCAGATGGGGCCGTACCGCCAGAGCAGCACTGGTTTCGATTTCACCGGCATGCACGTCATTGGGTGTCTCCACCAGCGAGTATATATCCACATCGCTGGTTTCCCCGGTATCTACGCACACAAATATATGGGCGTCGCGATTGATCATCTGGGCGGCATGATTCAGGGCCGGGCTGTTGCCGCCATGCCCATTGATGATCACCAATTTTTTGATGCCGTTGCGGGAGACGCTGATGCCGATGTCATGCACCAACTTGGCCAGTGTGTCGTTGGAAATGCTGATGGTTCCCTTGAAGTCATCATGGTGGTAGGAAACACCATAGGATATCTTCGGCAGTACCAGCGGTTTTGGCTCACTGCAGGTGTCTGCAACCCGCAGCGCCAAATAGTTTGCATCAAAGGCGTCGGTGTCCAGGGGCAGGTGCGGCCCGTGCTGCTCAATAGACCCCACCGGCAGCAAGGCGATGTCCACCTGCCGGAAGCGTTCTTGGGCATCCGGCCAGGTGAGCTCTCCCCAAATATGCCGTTGTTGATCCATCTTCCAGTCCGTCTCTTTAGAAATTGAATTTTGCCTTTCTATATTGAGCTCAAAGGCAAACGGTTGATACAGGCTGGAATCACTAAGGGGATCAAATGTCGTCCAGTTTTTGCCTGAGCGGCGCAAGGCCCCATCAGCATATTGCATGAAAATTCGCAGCAGGGGCAACCGTAAATCTACCGGTATGCAATTCATTGGTGAAACTTTGAAAGCGAACCGCAAATTCAAAACTTCAAGTTGTTCGCTGAACACTTTCCTACGATTTTTGGGTACATCGATTAATCCCTTTTGCATCAGCATGAAGCCTAGCTGGCGAAATCCGGCAGCTTCCTGGGTGACACCTTTTTTAATAAATCCTGTCAATGCGTTTTCAACTTGAGACGCTCGGTAGCCACAACACGTTGGATCGACATCAAGGGCCAACAACATGCTGACGATTCGGCGACATTTCTCACATCTGCCGCAGGGATAGATGCGGTCCGCTTCTTTGTGCGTTGCATGGCAGGAAGTTTGATGCTGTTGCAGTTGTGGATATCGCAGAGCCAGAATTTTTTGGATGAGAAGCTCCGACAACGGCCTCAAAACGGAAAACTGGCTGATCGCCCAGCCCTTACGCATAAAATAGTTGGTGATGGCTTGATCGAAATAGATGCTTTGATCGAACAGACCGTCATAATGGGTAATTCCGTGGCTGGTTTTGCGCACTGTTGTGTCGAACTCATCGCCGATGAGCAAGCGGCCGATACCCCGTTTGCGCATCAACGGCAACGCGCCAAATAAAAAAACAGCCACCGTCCACAAACGGATGGGATACTCATCCGATCTTACGGCAGCAAAATCCTTGCGAATGAACGGCATGCGCTGCAGCATCCAGGAAAACAAACGATCCGAGTTTACCCACACCCGGGCGGTATTGGGCACGTTCGCTTTGAAATAGCGATAGGCATTGAGTGCGGTGAACCAGTGCCGCCCGGCTTCATTGACAAAAATCGGGTGAACTTCACGACTGATCTCGTTTAGTAGTCCATAGCTCAATAAGCTGTCTTTACCACCACTGGAAAGAACACAATGCTTGTCTCGGTGGTTTGACCAGAGCTGCCATGAGGATTTCGTTTTGCTTCGCAGTGCCTCCGGAAATTTCAGCTCAGCGCAAAGATATTGTTGCCGTTTTTCAGGTGCCAGATCCGCGGCGGAGCCCACCAGAAACGGATTTGGTTCAAGGAATTTTTTAACATAAATTTCTCGAGCTGTATTTTCCGCCATGTCGTGAATAAACCGGCGGTCGATGTCATCATAAAGGCCATGGAAAACTATAGTTTCGCAAAACAAACCGTAATTCAAGGCAACCTGGGCGGCAATCACATTTGCCAGATTTTGGGATTCGGATTCGGCAGGATCAAACACGGGTTCCTCGTAACTATAGATAAGCTCCGTTTGCTCCATTTTTCCATTGTAAAACAGGCGATAAGGGGCGATCAGTCGCCTGGGCTCCAGCTTTACCGGGCCGACTTCCAGTCGTTCAAAGACCTTGAGAATGGAAAACAGGTCGTCCGACGAATTATGGGGACCATCTTCGCTTTGAATTTTATCTTTGTTGGGCATAGGTTTCATGGCTCCATCTGTGTTGGCCTTGGCGATCATCAAGATACGCTTTTAATAGATTTACAAGTCCCAGGGGGCCGTCTCTCAATACATCAAACGCCGGCAAACCGACAGCCTGTTCGATGGCATCGCATATTAGTGGAATTTGTTCTTCCGGCAAATTTTCGTGGTTGATTGCTACCGCCACTACGGGTTTTCCGGAGAGCAACTCGATGGCTTCGATCTGCTTTGCCAGAGGCTGGATGCGATACCCCGGGAAACCATCGTATTCTTTGCGGGATGGTGCGTGCTGTAAAACGATGATATCGGGGCGGCCGGCGGCCAAAATCTCAAATCCACCGGGATACGCCGGATTCATCAAACTACCCTGTCCTTCAAGGACGATGACCTCCGGCTGCTCATTTTTCCAAGCCGTCCACACAGCATGTTCAATCTCGCCGGCAACGAAATCATTGATCAGGGAGTCCATGATGATCACGTATTTTGCTCCCTGCATCCAAGCGGTTTGGCCCGTTCCAATCATCTCGGTTCGTAAGCCCATATCATGGAGAGCGTTAACGATCAACCAGGTTGTCGTGCGCTTGCCGACCGCTGAATCGGTCCCCAATACGGCTATTTTTAACGCCGTAACCGCTTCAATTTGACCACTAAAAAAATGAAGCGCTCTGATGGGTGGGGGTTTACGTATGTCCCGGATTTCGACTCTATATTTAACGGCAAGATTAACGAGTTCAGGATCCTCCGAGAGAAAATCATGCAATCCGCAGTCCACATTTAACCCGAAAGCGATGGCATCACTAACATCCTGTCGTGCTTTGGTAGGAAGACGACCGCCGTCGGGAGCCAAACCGACAACAAAATGCGTAGCCGGTCGATTGCTGCTGTCGGCCATTTGCACCGCTTGATCCAGGGAGGCAACAATTGGAATGTTTTTATTTTTTCCATCCAATACGTCTCCGGCATCTCGGCCGGCATAGCGGGAATCTATGACCGAAAGAACTCGATAACGTTTTGTAAACCGCACCAATCCGTGGGCGGTCTTCCCGTTGAGGGTGTTGAACATTCCCTCACAATATACGATAGCATTTCCCTCGGGTAATGACTTCATGATTTTCTCCCGGTTAATACCACAACATACCGATCACTCGGCAAGGGTTCCCTCGCCTGTTGGTTCATCAAGGCAATCAAACCTGCAGTTGAGGCCGGCAGCACCTGCAGCCCCTCTTTTTCACGAATGAGGCGCGAATAGGTGCGCATGGCTTTGTCGGATGCATCGGAAGCCCACCCCCGCGTTTGGCGGATGGCATCGAGCGCATGATCACCGTCGATGGAGTGCCAATTGATCAGCGGCTCATTTATACTGGTTTCATGGATTTTTTGGGGATTAAGATCTTCACATGAAGGGGTATTGTGTAAGTATGCCTGCACAATCGGATTCTTGCGAAATGAAGATCCGGCAACGATACGCGGCATGCGTGAAATTTTGCCCCGCCGATAGAGGCTTAAGAATCCCCTGTAAATTCCGGCCAGCGTTGTCCCATTGGAGACAGGCACAGTGACGGCCAAAGGAGCATCGCGCAGTTCGTCATAGATTTCATAGGCGATTTGGCCATATGCCCGCATCTGGGTTAACATGTTGTCGCCCCCGGGATTGGCATCGTAAAAATCATGTTTATGGGCCTCTTGAGAAGATACTTCAACGGACTGTTCATAGTCACCTTGTACGCGAATAATAGCAGCCCCTAAATCGGTCATCTCTTTTATCCTGTTGGCATGATAGTTTTCGGGGATATATATACGACTCCGAATCCCGGCAAAACTGGCAGCCAAAGCGATGGCGACACCATAATTTCCACAAGTGGCCACCGTGATGGTATCATACCCCCGCCGCAGGGCGTCCATGGCCTGGGCGAAAGCAATTCGATCTTTCTGGGTTCCGGTGGGATTTCCTCCTTCAAATTTCAAATAGATCTGGCGCAAACCGACCTCACGTTCTATGTTACGTGCCCTCACCAGCGTCGTGTCGCCAACCTCTGAATCGAATATGTCCTCATAAGCCTCCAAACGCTGTTCGAGTGGTAAATCCGAATCAGATGAAATCCTGCGCTGATCCTCCACTTCCCGGACAACCGCAGTCGCTATGCCGCTGGCGCCGTCGATTAAATTGAAAGGTTTATCATCATTGTTCATATTTAACTCACCATTGTGGTTCATTGAAATCAAATTCCTTTGTTAAACGTTGCAGTACCTCTTCTGTGCCCTTGAGGGAATTTTCCGATAGTAGCTGTTCAGCAAATGATTTGGCGTCAGAAAGCTTGCAATTGCTTATTATTTTCTGAACAGAAGGCAAAAATTTGGGATAAACACTGAGGGTCCGGATTCCTATGCCCAATAGAAAGGGAATGTATTGCGTGTCGTGAGCCAACTCACCACATACGGATATTTCTTTGTTGCGATACCTTGCTGCTTTTGAGATCTTTGCAAGGCTTCTCACGACCGCCGGATGATAAGGTTGGTAATATTCGCAAACTTTCACGTTGGTCCGATCAACGGCAAGCATGTATTGGATGAAATCATTGGTACCGATGGATAAAAAATCTGCTTGGGCAGCAAGAACGTCAATAATTTCGATCACACATGGAAGTTCAACCAAAACACCAATCAGTGGATTACGGTGGTGGGATAGTTTATCCCGCTCAAGATCTGCCATGCAATTGTAAACAGTCTGCCGTGCTTGTAAAAAATCATCTAATGACGAAATCATGGGGAACATGATCCGCGGATTTTCAGCTTCAACCGCAGCCCTTAAGATTGCTCGAAGCTGCTGGTGAAAAATATCGTGATGACGAAACAGGAAGCGCAATGCCCTCAGCCCCAGTGCGGGATTGGCTTCAGCGGTTGCATCTGAATATGCTAGCAGCTTGTCACCGCCGATATCCAAAACCCGTATCGTTACTTCTCTTCCAGGCATTTCATCAAACAATCGTTTATAAACATGGAATTGCTCATCTTCGGAAAGAACTGCAGATCGAATAAGAAACGGAAATTCAGTCCGGTAAAGCCCGACACCTTCAGCTTTCACATCCCGAGCAAGTGCCAAATCACTAAGAAGATTTATGTTTGCAAGAAGGCGGATGCGAACTCCGTCTTTAGTATACGTTACCGAGGACATGTCCTGTGACAAGCCTTCGGTGTCTATCGGGCTTTGTTTTTGAGATCTAACCTTTCTGATGACTTCTTCAGAGGGTTGAATGTAAATGCTTGCGCTTTCGGAATCCATTAGTATCGGTGTGCCGTCGCGAAGCTGGAGTAGCTCAGGTCGGTTGACAATGATCAATGGAATTCGCAATGACTGTGCAATAATGGCAACGTGTGAAGTCACACCACCGCTAACAAGCACAATCCCTTCTATGTCTTCAGATGCAAGCCGTAAGACGTCAGACGGGTATAGCTGGGAGGCGATCACAATCCGGTTTTCAATCAGGATTGGGGTATCCTGAACAATATGCTCGAGATTTCTTAAAAGTCGTCTGGCTAGATCCTGCACATCATTGGCCTTTTCTTTTATATGTCCATAGGCGCTGGATTCAAACAGATCAATGTAGTGCTTGGTAACAGTATTTACGGCTGCTGCTACCGATATACCGTTTTTAATTCGCTTCTCCATCTCGCCGATGAAATGGACATCCTTGAGTATCATTAAATGCGCCGTAAAAATGAGCGAAGCACTTTCGGCCAGACATTGTGCGAAACGGGATTGGAGTTTTTGGAGTTGATCGGTTGTGTCCCGGACGGCCCGGTGAAAATCGGTCAAAGTAAGTATAGAATTTGGGTCCAATGCTGCTGAAACCAATGAGCCGGGACTTTTGTCGAAAACAGTTGTGGGTCCAACGGCAAAACCATAAGAAGCGACCTGGCCCTTGAGAATACCAGGGGTTTTAAAGACCTGGTTTGTATATTTTTTGTTTAGGTCTCTACCGGTATGATCAATCAACAAACGCGCATTACCAACGGCACCCGCCAGTTGAGATGCGATGGCACGCAGGGCCAGAGCATCGATTTTATCGAAATAGTCCCGTTGCCGATGCTGGACAACCAAAACACCAATTTTTTCTGCTCCTCTCAGTAGAGGCACGGCAAGAAATGAATCAAAGGGATCCTCACAGGCCTCATTGAAATATTTAGATTTTGGATGACGGCTGGCGAGACCTTCTCTGACCGGCTTTAGTTTCTCTAAAGTCGTCCCGACCAATCCTTCCCCAATTTTAAGACGTATCTTGCCGATAACTGCTGAATTGAATCCGACAGTTGCCTTCAGCACCAGTTCGTTGGTTTGTTCATCAAGCAAATATATGGAACAAACATCTGTATTCATATGTCGGGCAACCATTTCGACGATTCGCTGGAGGAAATTTTCGATGTTTTCACTTCCTGCAAGCAGCGCAGCGAGCTCTCCGACATCGCAGAGCAGATTGAGATGGTTATGGTTTTTTCGAGTCATCTTGATAGGCTAAATCTGAAATAAAAGAGTGGCTCACCTTACGGGAGTCACTCTTAGAAAGATATCAGTTGAG
>JASFJP010000071.1:0-11849 GCA_050121225.1 Desulfobacterales bacterium | reverse complement strand
AAAATTTTTCAGCATCCAGAGACTGGTGCATAGAAATCCCTTGAATCGGCCCATAGCCGTCGGCTAGGGAACCGAGCACTTTTTTTGTGCCTTGCCAAAGGCGGGTCGGATCAACCAGATGCGGAATACCGGCCGGATGACACACGATCGGCGTCTGGGGAAAATGAGCCGCAATCTCACCAATTGCACCTGCATGGTCTAAATGAATGTGTGTCAGGAGGATAAAATCAAGGTGGTTTAGGTTTATATCCCGCAGGGCATGTAACAACCCTCGAGCGGTAGAAGACGGCCCCACATCTACCAAAAAAGTGACCTCACCTCGATACAGCCAGGCGCAGATGAAATCTTCAAAACCTCTCAGGGGTGGGTTGAGCGTGATTAAGAACAGATCATCGGAAATATCTTCGATTTTGTAATTCACCGTGCCACCCTAAATCGATTTCTAATTCAATGGCGTGGGGTTAAATGCGGCCGGTGGCCTTGAGGGTTTCCTTGTAAACTCGATAAAATAGCTCGGTATCCGTTATCCCACGACTCAAAATTTTCCCGACGTCTTCAATATTTTTAGAATTGATAATAAGATTCACACTTTTATTGAATGCCATCATATTATCCATGGTACGATAGCGGTCGCTGATCAATGCCACAAACATATTGCGGCGGATTGACATAGGAAGCCGCTCGATATAAATCAATACCCCGTTAGAGTCGGGATCGGTAGCATCGAAACTCTCATTGACCACAATCAAATCATAGACATGGTAGCGCATACGTTTTAACGCATCCCGAGCACTTTCTGCAATTGTAATTTGATATTCCATTAAATTGAGCGCGTTCACGATGGTTTTGCTGGCGGCGAGATTTTGTTCACATAAAAGACCTGTTAGCCCCTCTTCTTCAATAAAATCAAAGGGTTTTTCCGAAGCATCATAGGTGTCGTTGTCATTCGTTTCAGTGGCTTTAGCCTGACTCTCGGCAGTTGCTTTACCTGGATTTAACACCATCCGAGCTTTGCATTTGGGACACGGAATGGTTGTGGATCGACCGGGGGGTATTTTGTCATCTGAAATTCGGAATTTACTCGTACAGTTGTTGCAAATAATATCCATGACGGTAACGTGTTCGATTTAATTATTGGGGTTTTGGTTTAATAAAACGATTCTATTATTTATTTTTTAAAGCTATGCGTCACAATGCCTTATCGTAAGCACGATCAATTTCGAGTTTTTCTATATCGGTCGTGGCTTCACCGCGCGAGCTTTTGATCGCATCAATGCCTCGGCCGACAATTCCTCTTTGCGAAGAATAGGCCATAGCGGTATCTTGCGTAATAAGTCCTTCCTCATACAAACCCACAAGATGCTGGTCAAAGGTCATCATGCCAAAGGCGGTGCTGGCCTGCATGATATCGTAAAAAGTTTTTCCTTCAGATTCACCGTGCAGAATCGTATCCTGAACCCTTAAATTAGTCCCCATTATCTCAAAGGTAGCGACTCGTCCCCCGCCGACTTTAGGCAATAGGCGTTGGCAAACGATCCAGCGCACCGAATCTGCCAACCGAATCCGAATTTGACGTTCATCTTCGTTAGGAAACATCCCGATGACACGGTTAACGGTGGATCCGGCGTCGACGGTGTGCAAGGTCGTCAATACCAGGTGTCCGGTTTCCGAGGCGCTGAGTCCAATTTCGACTGTTTCTCTATCTCGCATTTCACCGACGAGGATAACTTTAGGAGCCTGTCGGAGTGCGGCCCGCAAACCATTGGCATATGAATCAAAATCAAGTCCGAGTTCTCTTTGATTAAATGTGGACTTTTTGTGGGGATGTTGATATTCCACCGGATCTTCGAGGGTGATGATGTGCACGGATTTGGTCTCGTTGATCCGATCTAAAATTGCTGCTAAACTGGTTGTTTTACCAGAACCCGTAGCACCGGTAACAAAAACAAGCCCATTTTTCTCTTGCGCAATTTGATACATGGGCTTTGGTAGATTCCGTTCCTCAATGGTTGGAATTTTTGATTCAAGCTTCCGTAATACAATTGAAAGATTGGCGCCTTGGGAGAAAATGTTGACCCTAAAACGCGCTTTACCAGGCAAACCATAGGAAAGGTCGCATGATCCCTGCTTGAGCAGCGTTTCGGTTAAACGGCGGTCCTGGCTGACGAGATTAAGCGCCAGAATTTCGGTCTGAAACGGCGTGAGCGATTTAAAATTCGGTTTGATGTCAACTGGGATCAATTCGCCGGCACTTTCAACCTGCATTGGTTTGCCCACCGTGAAGTTCAGATCGGATACCTCACGATGAGAGTCAAGCATCTTAACCAGTATGTGATCGATCTCCTGTTTTTTCATAATTTGGTTCCTGCATTTCCCAATTAGACTTCGGTAAAATCGGCTGGCGGTGCCTTGAGCAAGGGTCTGAATTTGTTCTTTTCATTTGATTTAGCGTATGCTTCTTCAGCACTGATCATCCCTTTTTTATACAAGTCCATGATGGAGTCGTCCAAAAGCATCATGCCGTATTTCTTACCGGTTTGGATCATGGAAGGCAGCTGGTGCGTTTTCCCTTCCCGGATCAAATTTCGTACCGCCGGATTGGCAATTAGGATTTCGAGTGCAACCACCCTACCCTTACGGTCGATCCGTTTGAAAAGCGTTTGGGCGATAACTGCCCGCAATCCATCTGCAAGGGTTGAACGGATAAGTGGTTGTTCATGGGATGGGAAGACCTCGATTACCCGATCGACGGTTTTCCATGCACTAGAGGTATGCAAAGTGGAGAAAACAAGGTGCCCGGTGGATGCAGCTTCGACAGCCAGCGAAATCGTCTCAAGGTCCCGCATTTCACCGACCAGAATGATATCCGGATCTTCGCGTAGAGCACCCCGTAGCGCTGTTGAAAATGAATGTGTGTGGATGCCTATTTCCCTGTGATTCACAATGCATCCCTGGCTTTGATGTACAAATTCAATAGGGTCTTCAACGGTGATAATGTGATCTTTACGGTTACGGTTGGCCACATCGATAATAGCTGCCAATGTGGTTGATTTCCCACTACCGGTCGGGCCCGTAACAAGGATTAATCCCCGTGGAAGTGTGGCCAATTTTGATACGACCGGGGGAAGGCCGAGCTGTTCTGCAGTCATAATGCTGCTGGGTATTTCTCTGAAGACGGCGCCTACCCCATTTTTTTGCATGAAAAAATTGGCGCGATATCTGGCGAGCCCCGGTATTTCGTAGCCGAAATCAATATCACCGCTTTCTTCAAATTGTTTGACTTTTTGCTCTGGAGCAATTTCGTATAGCATGCTCCTGAGATCGTCGTTATCTAAAACTTTATACTTAACTCTTTCTATCTCTCCTCGAATTCTAAGGGCCGGAGGTTGACCCGACGCTAAATGTAAATCAGATGCGCCCTGCTCATTCATTAATTTGAAAAATGCATCAATTTTTGCCATTCGTTGCTCCTGGTTTTGTCCTCGTTACGCGGGTGACGACAAATCGTAATATGCGGAATCGTAATTGCTCCACGAGATATGTCCACTTCATATGCAGCTGAAAAAAAGGTGCCCAATTCTGATAAGACCGCCTCAGACGATATTGTGTTGCTACGGATTCACAGCCGGATAAAACTGCTGTATTCCTAAAATCGCCTCAGGCGGTCTTATGTAAAAATTATTTTTTTAAAAAAAATGACGCTGTTATTTCGCCTGCTTCAACAGTTTCAGCTTGGCATCCTCGTCATCCATATCTTTGGCGCCCTCCTTGCTGATTTCAAGAAGTTTGCTGTGAGCCTCGATTACCGAGCTGATCTGAACTTCGATTTGAGTGCGCTGTCGTTTTAGCTCCAAGATGTCTTCGTGCAATTGCGAGAGCCGATTGTGAGCTTTATTCAATATTTTTTCGGCTTTCACTTCGGCTTCGGCAATTATCAGTTCAGCCGATTTTCGAGCATTGTCTTTCATTTGATCCAGGACTTTTTGGGAATTTAACATCGCGCGTTTAAAGGTTTCTTCGCGTTTTCGATATCCCTGAATTTCCAGACCAAAACGTCGAACCTCTTCCTGCAATTCTTGATTTTCCCGATGTAAGAATTCGACACCATTCGCAAGCTGTTCGAGAAATGTGTCCACTTCTCGGGTGTCAAATCCTCTAAACCTGGTTTTAAACTTCTGCTGCTGTATATCAAGGGGGGTAATATTCATCGACGTTCACCTGCCTTTCCTTTTAGCGAATGGTTAACGCTATTTCGTATAAGCTGTTCACTACAAATCTTTGTAGAAAGATGACGACCAGCAGAACAATCACCGGGGAAAAGTCAATGCCGCCAAAGCTAAATGGGATTCTTCTTCGAATTGGATAGAGTACAGGCTCAGTAACATTGTGAATGAACCGTACGATCGGATTATAGGGATCCGGACTGACCCATGAGAGTACTGCGCGGGCGATGATTATCCACATGTAAATTACAAGAACAATATCAAGTACCTTTGCCAATGCGGTTAATAAATTGCTGAAAATAAACATTCGGGCTCAACCTTTTTTTTCCTTAACTTATCAAGAAAAGTCGGACACAGTCTCTGACTTTTAGACGTTTACTTAAACTAAATTATATTATCAAGCATAAGTCAAGGAATTTCATTAGAAATCAATGGGTAAGCCCGCTTCAGTAACTTGATCCGTTCGAACTCAACAACTCGTCGTCTGTGCGTTACCATTTGCCCGTGTGAGCTTCTTGCGCGTTCCCCCCCTTTTTTATGTTTGAATCTTCCGTCTGAATTAGTTTTCAAAGAACCAAAAACAACCAATGTCTCATTGTGCGGATGTTTCAAGACATTACTGAAAATTAGCCTTTAGATTAGTTGGATTACAAAATGGTCCGTTTGGATTAGAGGCTAAATTCATTCCACTATATAGCCTATATCGGTTGGGAAGGGGCGAAACTTAAGCAATTTTCCCACTTCTATGGTTTGGGGTTTGTTATCAATTAATAGAAATTACCTCTAGCTCGAACATATTTAAAATTATCACATCCTGTTGCAGAATGCAAATACTGGAGCAATATGTTGAGTGAGTTTCACACCTCCGCGAAGCGGGCTGTCTTCAGGGCCTGTGTGACTTTTTTGAACTTTCGGTATAGCCGTATATCCTTAAATCGTCGATTCTCAGTTGAAAATAGTCAATTAACCCCAACGTTGCAAAAGCCGGAGGTTAAACAACATGGCAAAATCGACCCCATCCTTCGAGTTCACCAATGGGGATATCCTAAAATTAGTGGTTTTGCTATGATATTGGTCATAATTACGAACCATTAGCTATCCTTTGCCATGTTGTTTATGCAATCAAGGGGCTATTGCTCTCACCCACCAGCAACCATCGGAATCAAAAAAACCTCAGCATCATCCGGAATTGGGGTTTTATCGAAATGAGGTCTTGAAACATAGGTGTCGTTGATGCGAACAACCGCATAGAAATTGGAATCGCTCATTGCATCCAGCAACTCCGTGATGGTCATCCCTTCACGCCAGGGATAGGGCTTGCCGGAAACCGTTATCATTGCTCTACCCCGTTGGATGCGAGCAGGTCCAAAACCTCCGGGAAATCAATCCCCAGGCGTTTAACAGTTTTTACGGTTGGAATTCCATCTTCCGTCCACCCCCTGCGCTCATAAACCGCATCTTTGAGTTTTTCATACTGTTCTTCGCGTAATCGTCGCAGCTGAGCAACTTTTTCAGAGGTTGTTTTATCTGCAATATCCTCTTTGTATTTTTCAGTCAGCTGGGTGTCGTAGCGTTCGGCCCTGGACTCATATTCCAGATCGGTTACCGGTCCGACTGCCCTGTATGGAATACTGTCATGCTCTCTGCGGCCAAATCCCATTTTCAAATTGAAGACACGTTGAAAATTATAGACCGCCTCACTCATGCTTATCAGATCTTCAGGAGAGGACTTACGCCCGGTTATCGAACTGAAGTAATCGGCATACCAATGAACATGCTTCAGGACTTTTGCGGGTTCAGGCGTGTCTTTGTTGTCCTCGGGAATGATATCATTCCAGGGCAGTTTGCACAGACCACAGAGGCCAAACCAGGTGCGAAACATGGGAAACCAGTGAAGGGCCTCGGCCTTCTGTTCGAAGGTAGGCATAAAATTATGAACCATATCCAAAAAAATCAACCAAGCTTCGTCATGCTGGGGACCTTTAAGTGCCAGACCGTATCCTCCCTGCTGGGCCAAAGACTCTTTGGTCATATATTCCGAAAATTCCAGCCCTTTGGCTTCCATCCCGATGTCTTCCAAAATTTTAGGATCGATACCGTGATCGGCGACAAATATTTTTTTCATTTTTCGAACACCCTGACCGACGGTTTGGCCGAATCCCTCACCATTGGCCATTTGATGTACCAATTCCAGGGCGCTTAGCCGATTGCCGAAACTCAGGTCCAGGCCGCCGGTGTGGGCTTCCTTGAGCAGCCCCATTTCGAAGCACTCCATGACAAAGGCAATGGCTGTCCCGACCGAAATAGTGTCCAGGCCGTAAGCATCGCAGTAGAAATTTAATTCCACTACGGTATGGGGGTCAAAGATTCCCAGATTGGACCCGCAGCCGGCGATGGTTTCATACTCCGGACCGTCAACAAAAACTTTTTGGCCTTTAAACGGTCCTGTGAGAGGCACAAAATCCTTGACGCCGTGCGAGCAAGCTACCGTGCACCCCATCCAGCAGCCGTCAAAACCCGGATCAAACAGCCTGCGATAAACTTTTTGGCCCAGGTTGGGTGCTTCGGGATGCGATCCGTACCGAAAATTGTGGGTCGGCAGCAAATCGTGGTCATTCATGATAGTGACCAGGTGGGTGGTCCCGATACGTGACATTTCATTTTGCTTGGGATCCAGTTCAACAATTTCACGCGAATGCAGTTTGGAAACCTTTTTTAATCTTTCTTTATCCGCGGGCCTGTTTGTCTCCACTGTCACCGTATTCCAGCGTGCCACGATAGCCTTGATGCCTTTATCGGCGAACACGGTGCCGATACCTCCGCGACCTGCTTGTTTATAGCGGGCACGCTTGCGCTTGGCATCATACCAGCTAAAATTCAAACATCCGATCAGGGAGTTTTTGGCTCCCGGTCCGGACGAGACCACCGAAATATTGCGAGGTTTTCCCTCGCCAAAATGCTCGGTGAGCAGTGCGGATAATTCGTAAGCGTTCTCTGGCAGACCGATGGCACTGAATATCTGAATTTTCCGATTAATACCATCGATGAAAATTACCGTATCGGCGTCAGTTTTGCCTTGAATTTTCAGCGCATCGAAGCCGGAGAACTTCAAATAAGGACCGAAATAGCCCCCTACATTTGAATCAATAGCCGACCCCGTCAACGGGGAAAGGGTGGTCACAATACTTTTACCGGAACCAGGATACGTGGGAGTCCCTCCTAACGGGCCGGACGCGATGCAGATGGCATTTTCCGGGTCATTCCATTGGGTGGTTGCCTGAACTGCATTCCAAAGCAGCCATAAATCATAACCTTTGCCACCTATAAAAACATCCTTTGTTTTTTGATCGACCGGGCTAATTTCAATTCCTGCCGTTGATAGGTTCACAGACAGGGTCTGATCCGTATAGCCCTTGTCAATTGCAGGCTGCTCGTAGTCCAGGGTCTTAACCGGGTTCAATTTGAAATTTGGCATGTTTAAACTCCTTATAATGATGATATACTTTGCAGGTTATATGACAATCTGATTATCTGCAACGACCAAGTGCCCCTCTTAGAGCAGGCTTTGACGGTGAGCCGATTCGCCAATGTGTGACGGTCTAAGTACTCTAAACGATCTTAGCGATCCAAGCAAGTCCCAAACCCAACAATTAGAAACGGATTCCACTATTCGCAACCAAATATCCAGCCCCGATTGCACATCAACAAGCATCCGGCAGTCATTATCAAAGGTTACTTCAGCGCTTCTTGATCTTCAAACGTTCGATAAGGTGAAAATTCTTTTAAAATGATACGATCATTTTCGGTCGTGGTGCCGGAAATTAAACGGGCGACCACCTCGCTGATTCCAGGTGCCAGCATCAATCCCTGACCGCACATACCGGTGACGTGCAATAATCCCTTCACCTCCCGGTTCCATCCGACCAGGGGCGATCCGTCCGGCGTCATTGGATACAGGCCTCGCCATGTTCTGCGCACTCGAAGATTCTTCAACCGCGGCAGCAGTCGAACCAAGCGGCTGCAAACCTGAGGTAAAAACGCCGACGTCTCACGCTTGTCCTTTCCGATGATCGGCGGATCCGGTGTGATACAGAATACCACCTGGCCATGCTGATTCTGATAAAAATAATAATTTTTTGATCCCGGTGCGGGACGAAGATCCACTACCATGCATTTAAAAAAGGGTTGTACCGGTTCGGTTATGGCGCCTTCGTGAGAATCCGGTATAACAGGGATGTCAATATTTACGGTTTTACACAATTGTTGCGAGAAAGGCCCGGCAGCATCTATCACAACCGGAGCATGGTAACGAGAACGATTGGTGACCACCCCTGCTACGTTATCATTCTGACGCAGAATTTCGGTAACTTCTTCGTTGAAATGAAATTCAACCCCCAATTTCATCGCCCGGCGATAAAAGGCATTGACGGCAAGCAACGGTGAAATTGTTCCGTCATCTGGAGCGAAGGTGCCGCCTCGCAAACCATCTGGATTTATCCCTGGGATGGTTTGCCGAATTTTATCCGGCGGGACATAGTGGATATTTAAACTGTATTTATGCTGAATGGGAAGTAGGCTTTTCAGTATTTTCTCATCTGCTTCTCGGTAGACCGGAAAGACATAACCACCCTTTAGCCATTCGATATTATCACCGAAACGGTCCTGCCAGGTGGAGAATATTTCCAGAGACCGCCGGCATGTCATGATTTTACCCGGATCGGAATGGGTGGCTCTCACCCCCCCGATGGCATGCTTATTTTCTCCCTGACCTGGGGAGGGTTGCATGTCGACAACCAGCGGCTGAATACCGCATTCGGCTAACGCCATCGCGCTGGGTACCCCTACCGAACCGGCCCCAATAATGATTACATCCCTGATCAAATTCGTGAATTCCCTTAAATTTTTTCACTATCAGATACTTGATGAACTCCTGCCAATACGCCGATGGGTACCTCTACGAATAGAGGCCGATCAACTCTATCGGTCACTGAAGCAAGTTCGATACCTTCTTCTTTGAATATGCGCCAGATCATGGGTCGGCAGGTTTTTGAGCCACAAGATCCCATGCCGGCCCGAGTCAGCGCTTTGAGTTGATTCATGTCCCTGACGCCGTCTCTAATGGCATCTTTGATTTCACCGGCGGTGATTCTTTCGCAACGGCAGACAATAGCATCGTCGGGCGGAAGTTCCTTTTGATAGATTTTGGAAGGCTCGATTTGCTTTTCCTGGACCCAGATACCCACCGCCGCCTTTGCTACAGCCTTGTCGACTTTTACCTGGACCAGAAGGGTCCCGGGGTATTTGCGCCGAGAACGCACTTTTTCGACCGGATAATAACCCAGAATGGCTCCGTCTATATCGGTGATCGGAACTTTCTGGCCGATATTCACCCGATCTCTCCATACCTCGTAGGGCAGTGTTACCAGAGGATTATTCTGATCTTCTCTGAAATCCACCATAGCAACTGAAAGCCCAGGACAAACGGCGACACAGCTGGCACAGCCAGTGCAGACATCCAGATCGATCATATATGGCAGACCGGTTATGGCATCATCCTCCGTTTTGATGGCTCCCACCGGGCACACCGAAGTGCAAGGATTGCAAGGCACTTCCTGGTAGCAGTGAAATATCGGGAACACCCCGTCGTTTTTGGACGGTGGTTTGCGAGGGTATTCATCACCAGGCTTTGATTTTAAAATGGCAACTTTTTCATCCCACTCCTTTGGGACTTCGCCCACATCGATCCCAAGGGATTTGGCAATCTTGACCCCCTCAATTTTACCGGCAAACATGGCGGCTGAAGCTTCCCCAATTTCATGCGCATCACCGGCACAAAACACATCCATTCCCCACTGCTTGGCCTTATGGTAGAACTCATTGACCTCGGCCAGGCCAACCGCAATTAATACCGTATCTACCCTGAAGGTTCTCTGAGTTCCGGCAATGACATTCCACCTATCGTCGAGACCGGCAATGGTGACCGTTTCGACCTTGTCGGATCCGTTGACGGAAACAACGGTGTGACTGGTGTAGATGGGAACACCCAGGCGTTTGAGTTTGTCGGCATGGACTTTGTAACCGCCGACCCGGGGTAGAGCTTCCACAAGCGCCACGACCTCGATCCCGGCTTGAATCGCGTGGTAGCCTGCAATCAGACCCACATTACCGCCGCCGACAATCAGCACCCTTTCAGAAGATTTAACCAAATCACGATTGACGAGGGTTTGAAAAGCTCCGGCACCGTATACGCCAGGTAAGGTATTACCAGGGAAAGAGAGCATTTTCTCTCGGGCTCCTGTTGCTACCAGGAGCTTCTGGGGTATTATTTTGCAGTACTGGTTGCTTTCTTTGACCACTCCGACAACTTTATCTGAATAGACTGCCACAGCGGTGGTGTTCCGCCAGATGACGACTGATTCTTGCTTTGATACCTCTTCTTCTAAAATTCTACCGATTTCAAATCCTCGGGTTCCGGCGTAAGAATCTTCAACCGAGCCAAAGAACTTATGCGTTTGGAGCACAAGCTTGCCCCCCAATTGGTCTTTATCATCAACTATCAGGGTATTGATGCCGATTTGTCCGAGCTCTATCGCGGCCGAAAGACCGGCCGGCCCACCTCCGATAATTAAAACCTGCACCTCTTTAATCGGTATTTCAATGGGGTATGGGATCGTGTCATCCTGGGGCAGCGCCGGGAGACCTTCGACACTTTGAACGACCATTTTGTCTTTCAGCGGTGTCATGCATGATTTAACCGGAAGACCGTTGCTAATGACCATACACTGGGAGCACTGGCCGTTAGCGCAAAAAATCCCCTGGGGACTGTTGTCCTTATGATGGCGCCCGAAAATATGAATGCCGTTTGCCAGCAGCGCCGAAGAAATCATTTCTCCAGCGTAGCCAGCCAATTTCCTGCCATTCCAGGTGAAAGTCACTACCTTTTTTTGGGGGATTTCAAGGATAGGGTGTTTTCTAATTCGTTGTTTTGTCACAATAATTATAGGCAACTTTAAGTCGTATTAAAGTTTAAGCACTGTTTCTTGCTCTTCTCTCTTCTTCATATAACGATTAAATCGTTTTACATGATTTTGGGCCAGCTTGCGGGAACGTTCGGCTTGGCTTTTTTCTATTGCCTGAATGATGTCGCAGAGATCTTGGTAGTTTTCCTGAATTTCTGGCTGCTCCATAGAAAGAAATCGATCATAATATTTATGAATATTGTCGTGAATGGAGTGAAGTACCGATATATAGATTGGATTACACGTAATCTCTGCCATGGTCATGTGAATCTTTTTGTCGATTTCAATAAACAGATTGCGGTGTGAACTTCCTTCGTGGACACACTCCTGGGCGGTTTCCAGAAGCTGCTTCAGCATTTGAATGTCTTCTCCGGTATGCCTATCGGCCGCATGTGCCGCAACAATTCCCTCCACATCTTCGCGAAATTCAGCTAAATGATTTAAAGATACCTTTTGAGTTCGGATCAGAAGACCCAAACTTTCGCTGATTTGATGGGTATCTACGGCTTTAACCATCGAGCCACCGCCTACGCCCAGCTTGATTTCGATCAAACCCTTATGTTCTAAAACCCGCAGCGCTTCGCGCAGAGTGCCGCGGCTGATGCTG
>JASFJP010000070.1:0-11899 GCA_050121225.1 Desulfobacterales bacterium | reverse complement strand
ATAATATTACAGTAAAATCTCTTTTAACTTACTGATATACATAAAAAATACTATTTTACACCTAAGAATCAGTATTTGTCTAAGGGTTATGTAAGATGTTGATGAATTCAATTCAAAATCTAGATACAAACCATCTTGTCGGCAGAACTATCGGAACATCTACGATATTAAAGGAATTGGCACGTGGCGGAATGGCTATTGTTTTTATTGCATTTCAGCGAACTCTTAAACGCCAGATAGCGGTAAAATTATTACCCAAAGACGATCTGACTCCGGAAAATGTCGAATTATTTCAATCAGAAGCTGAAGCAGCAGCAATCCTCTCGCACCCCAGTATTATACAGATATATGACGTTGGTGAAACCGAAGATTTTTTATACTTTACGATGCAACTCGTTCGGGGAAACACTCTCGGAGAATTATTGAAGCTGTCGAAAAAACAGATTTTACCCTCGAAACGTCTTTTTTCGTTGAAAAAAACGATTCAGCTCACCAATCAGATTCTCGATGCGCTGGATCATGCCCACAATTATGACATCATCCATCTTGATATAAAACCCGACAACATTTTGATTGAAAATCATACAAAAAGGCCATTGATATCAGATTTTGGAATTGCCAAAGTTTTGCGTGGTGAGGATCATTGGGGCCAATTTGTCCGCGGTTCGCCGCTCTACATGGCACCTGAACAGATTCTTGGGCCAACGATCGACGGGCGAACGGATGTTTACGCTGTCGGCACGATGCTTTTCCAAATGCTGGTACCTGATTTACCTATAAAGAAATATAATTCTCACGAATCACTTCTGGAACACAAACTGTTAGACAGGAATGGAATTTTTTTGAAAAATCCTTCTGAATTAAATTCTTTACTACATCCAGAAATGGACAGAATCGTTTACAAAGCGCTGGCATACGATCCAGATCAACGATATCCAACCTGCCGAGATTTTATGAAAGAATTACAGTGGTACGAGCGAAAGTTACTATAAAAAAAGGCGATGTTTACCAATGCAAAAGTCGATTCCGCTAAAGAGAAAATACGACAAAATCGGGAGATCATTTTCTTTAGTATTTAACCGAACAACAATGTATACGATCGACCATCCGTTTACTATCGAATCTATCGGTGATTTTTACGAAACGATCGTTAAGGGACTTAACGCCCATTCTCCAATCGTTATTATTTTGAACCGCGACAATTTTTTTATTGAAGACGAGCCTTTTGATTCCCGGCTCAACACCTCAAAAATGGCGGCACATTTCAAAAAAACTGACATCGAATCCGTTTCATTTGAAAAAGGGGTAAAAAAAGCGGATATTAAAAAATTTTTCTCGGTATTCACTAATTCTAAAAAATACTCAACAGCGGGTGCTATGAGGTTTGCTTTATCAGGTTTGGGAATCAAAAATATAAAGATAAATTATGTATTTTACAAAAAGATGACAACTGATGAAGAAGTGATTACGAAAGACAGCTTTAACGAAGCTTCTGGGAACCTGATAAAAAATCAGCGAAAGAAATTATCCAATGACGTTCTGAAAATGATCACGGAAAGTGTCATTCTCGAGGAATTTGAAAAATCAATCTCGCTTAAAAAGCTTATCGCAGATCCAGCTGAGGTTTCAAAAGGTTTAGTTCAAAAAGATCTTTCCAATGCTGCAGCGAACGATGGAGAAATCCAGAGACCCGGTTTGATAATTGCCGACCAATTAACCAAGTTGAAAGAAGAGATAAAGAAATCTGATCGTTCAGAAGCTGATATAAAATTGCCGGATTTGGCCGATGCAGTATTTGACATGAAACAAAATCTTCTAAAAGAGCTCAATGCACAAAAAGCTTTGGGTGTCATCTATGAAAATGAAATACAAATATTGGATGAGGCCGATGACGTCACCGATCAAGTTATTCTTGAGCTTGTCAAAGAAGAGTACAAAAAAGGAAAGATATCGGCTAAGCGACTTGGACAGATATTGCGCCGATTGATTCCCGAGCAAAAAGATCTGCAACGCCTCCTTCCAAAACTAAAAGATCTGATGATGGCTGAAGGCATGTCGCCATCTGATTTCATGTTACTTGTTGAAGAAATAGGCAAAGAATTACAGAGCGACGGATTGTCTGAATTGTTCAAAACAAGTGCTGAAGAAATTGGTCTTGATAGTGATAAATTGATAAACGAATTTAAAGTTGATCCTTCCGGAGCGGCGGAGTTGATCTATCTGGCCTCAGAAATTCGTAAAGGTACAGGAGATGAAAAAGTTCTTACCGAGGTACTCGTCGATTATATCGAGCGTGTAGGATCCAACATGGCCTCTGAATTTCCCGATATTGAAAATAATGAAAATCGAAGTCACTTGCGAGGAGTTATTTCGGGGGTAGGATCTAAAATTCTCGACAAATTAAAACTGAAAAATATTAACCCAGATGTTTTAGTCGCCATTGAAGATAGACTAAACGAACGCATTGAAAAATTTCTTTCTAAACTCGAATCCGCAAGTAGTTCGCTGCAAGACGCGCTTTCTTTTACCAAAGATATTGGCCAAACATCTATATTTCGAATTTTGGAAGACAGCGTTGATCAAGGAGAGCAGCTTCAGAAAATATTAGCGCATGTGCGCAGCTCTATCGAAGAGGGAAAGGTCGATGAAAATAATTTTCAACAGCTATATGATGAAATATTGAAGGCTCAAAGTGAGCAGAAAAAAGAAGGAAAAGAAAAATTTCTGCCGAACGGCGTTTTAAATTACATAAATACGCTCTCTTTAATTGACAAAGAGATATCCCGTTCACTTCGATATGATACGGCATTTTCTGTAGTTACTTTTTCGATCATCAATTTAACCCCGCAAAAACCGGTTCCTTCAGGATTGATCAGCGGCAATGAGATCAGTCAAGCTGTGATGGGTGAACTGGTCAATGTTTTGAGGGATGCTGACTTGGTTGGTATACTAAACAAAAAATTGATCATCGTATTGCTGCCCATGACTGAGGAGGAAAATGCAAAATTGGCCATACAAAGAATTTTAAAGAAGTTACATTCTGAGCCGTTTACGATAAAAGACATTCCTATTAAGGCCCATTTCGCCGCTGCGGTCACCTCATTCGATCATGAGCATACACCAGACTTGCATGCCTTTTTAGCTGCAGCTGAAAACAACCATAACGAATTTGTCAACAGAATTAAATATATTCAAGAACTTAAGTAGGGCCCTGTGTGCATTGAGGTATTGCAACGATTCCAAAGGTTGCTAAAGTCTTTAATAAAGATTTCCGATAATAACTGAGGTAACAGCATAAGAATTATTCCTCGTTATTTAAACCCTATTTTTTTGAAAACCGAAAAATTGAGAGAACTATTACCATGCCAACTCTATCGCTTCAATTTGAGGACAAACTTTTAGGAAATTTTCAAATCAGTCACGGTGATACGTTGCTGATCGGCCGGAATAAAGTTAATGATATCGTCATCGATAACTTGGCAGTTTCTGCTCAACATGCCAAGATTGAGTCAGATGGGAAAGGATTCCTATTGGTTGATCTTCAGAGTGAAAACGGCTGTTTCGTGAACGACCAATTGATCAAATCTCACTGGCTTAATGATGGTGATACGATTGCAATTGGAAAACATCTATTAAAATTCTCGAATCCAAAGTATATTAAGCAGCCAGAAAAAAAATCATCTGCAATTATTAAGACCATGCAAATGGATACCAAACGCTTTAGAGAGTTGGTGAGCAAAAACAAGCAAAAAGGCGGGGATGAAACGGGCGCCGGTGAAAACAAGGGCATATTGCAAAGAAAGCCGGTTGGTGTATTATCCTACTTATCAGGAAGCAAAGAAGATATTCAGCTCAACAACGCTTTAATTCGAATTGGAAGAGGTGCAAAAGCGAATATTAAAGTTAAAGGTTTTACGGTTGGAAAAACAGCAGCAGTTTTAAACAGGTTGTCTGATGGTTGGCATATTAGCTATGTCGGAGGGATATCTAAGCTGCGGATAAATAATAAGATCTTAAGACAATCTGCTAAATTAAACAACCTCGATATCATCTCGATCGGGACCACCAAAATGCAATTTTTGGAGCAATAATTTTTTTGTGACCTAATTGTTTTTTACCAATTGGACAGCAAAGGATAGGTCTTGGCAAGTCACACATACATCTAAAAGCTTATCGAGAAGGTTATGATAATCAAGTCTATCTATACCTCCGGCTTTGTGCAGTTCTTTCAATTCATTGCAATAGTCAAATATATCAAAATCCAATGTAGTTAGTCTATTTAAAAGACTTTCAGTGTTATCTTCGCTACGTTCGACATCAAATTTGATATCCAAAATATATCCCCCTCTAATTTTTCTATAAAGCCCTGTAGCGATAATATTACTCTTCAAAAACTATGCCATAGCTGCGATTGTTTATTATTCTATTAAATTCAGCCGGTTATAATTGGAATAGGTCGCATAAAAGTATACTGAAGTGACGATAATAGTCAGATTTAGTGCCTAAAATTGTCAAAGGCAAAAAAAATACAAATTGATGCCTTGATAAATATCGTTAATAAAGCATATTATAGAGTGACAAAAAAGAATGAAGCTTGGGTCAGACTAGACCAACGATCACTTTAATCGATGACGGCAAACGAAAAAAGAAAGCATCCTCGCATTAAAATATATCATCCGATTTCATTTGTTGGGATGGATGAGGATGGAAATGTCATTGAGCAGCATATGGGAGTGGCTTTGGACATCAGTCAAGGTGGTATTCTGGTCGAATCACTGCAAGAAGTTGAGTCTGTTCTATTAGTTTTGTCGGCTGTGGACAGCAACAATGAGTTTATAGAGATAAAGGGAGAAGTTGCTTACTCCAATAAGCACCCAACAGGGAAATTCAGGACCGGTATTCGTTTTCAGAACAGTCCTGCCGAAAACATCCAATTTGCAAAACGAATAGTAAGAGCTTACCATTACCAATGGAAGAGATCTCCCCAAAATTAATCATCCCCTTATGGGAGTCGTCGTCGTTAGAGAAGGCTGCCGGAATTATTCATGTTCATGAGGATATCGGCCGTGGGGATGGGCGTGCTGGTGCACATGGACTTGCAATTTATCGTCGAACAATATTTTTCCGCCTTTTAGTGTGTAGATCTGAGTGGTTGTCGACAGGAGAAAATCGATATCGTGCGAAATAATGATATATGAACTGTCCAGGTTGGAGATTATCTCTTCGATTTTTGATCGGGTGTCGACATCCAGACCGGTGAGCGGCTCGTCCAGAAGCAGCACCTCCGGTTCCATTGCCAGTATGGTGGCCAGAGAAACGAGGCGTTTCTCGCCGCCCGATAGTTTGAAGGTGATGCGATCTTCAAATCCTTCCAAGCCTAAATAGGCGAGTGTCCGGCGCACAATTTCTTGAGCTTCTTCGATTGATTTTCCCAGATTTAAGGGACCAAACGCCACATCCTCTTTGACAGACGGACTGAAAAGCTGATCGTCAGGGTCCTGGAAAAGCAGACCGATCCGACGGCGCACCGCTTCGAAATGCTTGGCGGTTGTGACAGGTTGGCCGAAGAGCTCGATTTGTCCGGAGACCGGTTTGTTCAGACCCATGATTAGATGGAAAAGGGTTGTCTTGCCGCTGCCGTTGGGCGCTATCAGACCGATGCGATCGCCACGGAAGAATTTGAAATTCAGCTGGTTTAGCACGGTTTGGCCGCTGGGGTATTTAAAATCAACGTTCTTTAGATTGATTATGGGTGCCTCTGAGTTCATCGTTTTATCCCACTTAAATTATTTTAAAGCGCTGCCATTCATCCACTCTAAATATGCCAGCCCTAACATGACAGCACCTATAGCAGCGCCGAACAGCCACTCTGTTTTGCCGGTGCTAAATTCATGCAGACTATAAAATTTGCGTTTAAAGCCTCGGCACAGCATGGCGTTATACACGCGATCAGCCCTCAGTGCCGACCGGACAAAGAGCATACCAACGACGTAGGCATATGTTTTGTATGTGTGTATGTTGGTTCCCGGCCGGAAACCCCGTATCTGTAGTGCTCGGATGAGACGCTGGTATTCCTGCTCCATCACAAAGACGTAGCGATAGGTCATGAGCAGTAAATGGACAAGTTTATCCGGCACCCGCATTCGATTGAGCGCCGCACCGAAGGTTGAAAACGCCATGGTTGTGATCAACGCCAAGAGCACCAGCAAAATGGCATTGGATTTCAATGTGATCTGGGCCGACATAACGATGCCAGGATGATATACGTTTAAGGGACCAACGGTGAATGCCACCGGACCCTGAAAGGTCAGGGGCAAGACCAACCATAGAAGCAAAATAAACATATTGACGATCATGACACGCTTGATGACTTCCCTGGGAGGTAGCTTGGCAAGCATGATCAAAACGAGCGATACGCCGACGGCGGTTACCAAAGTCGGGAAGTGGCGAGAAACTGCGACGATCACCGAATAGACGGTTGCAGCCGCAATACGAATTCGCGGATCTATGCGGTGAACCATTGAGGTCCCGACGGCAAACGGCTCCTGCAGCATGGCCGCTAATCCCCCTTTTTTTTACGGCTGTGAACATAGGCGGCAATACCCACCAAGCCCAGGATATAACCGATACCTCCAAAAATATCTTTTGCAGTGGTTTCCTTATGCTGCGCATCGGCGAGCATTTTGGTAATCGGTTTCAACTTTCTATCTAAAACAGATTCGACGACGGCTTCTAATTTAGTCATGTTTACTCGATTGTCTGCCGCAGATGGTTTGGTTTCCTCGGGGATTTCGAAAACTTCATGATTATTTTCAGATTGCGGGATATTTTCAACTGGATCGTCCGGTTCAGTCCCCGACGACTGTTGCTGCATTTCGGTGGCACGGATTGTCCATTCTCCGCGGTGTCCTTGGCCGGCGATAAGCACAATTTTTAAATCCGTCTGCGTTGGAACTATCGGAATTATAAAAGAGTATTCGCCCTGATCGTTGGTTCGGCCGGAAAGCAGTTCGTTACCTTTCGAATCCATAACAATTATTTTACCTGCCTTGACCTTTTTGCCGCCTGCAAATTTACTCTCCACATGCACTGTATCGCCCTCCACCCAGGCAAAAACGTTTACCCGATGGGCCGAGGCCGATTCAACCATCAATGGAAGGCTCAGGAGGAAAAGAAGAACGGCAGCGATTTTGGTTTTAACACGGTTCATAGTCAGGTCTTAACTTGGTCAGGCTGGTTGCAGCGATGCGCAAATCCCGGTCTATCGCAGAACCAATAGGTTGTTGTTTAACATCCTTTTCCATCGGAAACTAAGCGGAATAACCGGGTAACATCTCGGGTCGCACTTTTCGTAAAAAAGCCACACAAATTGCGGTGACGATACCTTCGATAATCATTACCGGTATATGGGCGGCGATAATGATCACGGAAACCTCCAGGAAATTCTCTTCTGTAAAAATCAGGGCCAAACCGACAATGACGCCGCTAAGGAGAACCGATAAAAATCCACAAGCAAAAGCGGCCACCGCGGCGATCCGGGGACTTCTGTGGATCGCGCGTCCAAAGACAAGAAAGCACAGTAACGCCGGTAGCGCCATGATGATCGTGTTAACGCCCAGAGTGGTGATGCCGCCAAACTGAAAAAACGCACCCTGCAGGATGAGCGCTACCAGAATGGCCGGAAATGCCGCCCAGCCGAGTAAAAGCCCGACGAGTCCATTCAATATCAAGTGCGCATTGGACGGTCCGATGGGGACGTGAATCAAAGAGGCCACAAAAAACGCTGCCGACAGCATGCCTGCTCTGGCGATGTGATCATAATCGAGCTTCTTCAAACCAATCGCTGTGCCGACTGCGGCCAAGGCTGCCCCCGATACGAGCACCGGTCCTGATAGTATCCCTTCAGAGATATGCATGGGATGGTTTACCTGAATTGAGGCAAGCGCAACATACTTAGTCTTATGTTGTCATTGGTCCTTATACGGCAGAGGACGCTTACATTTAAACTTATTACCGAACTATGGAAATAATGCAAACCAAATATTGCACGTATTTCCCGAAAAGAAATGAGCTGGTTCACTCCATTTCGTGAAAATACACCCAGATCACTGCTCCCAACTCTACATCTTTGTTTTCCCCGTTGTGCGGCAGTTTGAAGTCGGCTGCGTTTAAAGCCGCAAATCCCCACCAGCCGGAAACCGGAGCGGCATACGTAAACACGCCGTTCCCATCGGCCTTGATGGTTTGGGTGATCATGTAGTCGGAGGGGGCACTGTAATTTTTCGCCGTGTTGTAGTATTCAACCTCAACCTCGGCGAAGGGTACGTTTTTGCCGTTCAGTTTCACAATTCCCTGGAAGACATTACCGGCGTACAGACCGAATGGTTTGGACAAGGGTACGATTTCGGTTTTCAAGCCAACTTCCTTATCCCATCCTTGGTCGTCGCCAAAGGCTGTCACTACCGTTTTGGTGTAATGAAGAATAAACGCATCTTCGGCCGGTTCCCAGTAGGGTTGGGGTTCCATGTAAAACACATAAAGCCCCGGTCGCTTGATCGGATAGGCCGCTTTCCAGCCAGTGTGTCCCATGACTTGTGTGTTCTCAAGAGAACCCAGCAGATCGTGTGTCTTGCCCTCTGTGATCACACTAAAGGATTTGGGTTTGGCCAGCTCCATGCCCACCATTTCAAATGGGTGGGAAAATGAGAGTGTGACCGTCAGGGTTCGGTTGTCATCCTGCATAACCATGGAATCGGTGGGGATGAGCATCCCAAAATGCGACCCGGCGGGTACAGCCGCAATCAACAAAACGAACATCCCGATGGCAATCATGCTGTATTTTTTCATATGCTTCCTCCTAAATCATCTTCTTTAACTGCTCCAGAGCTTTATCCGGCATCTTAAAGGAATGCTCCGGTCCTGGGAATTTGACCTCCATCACCTCTTGCTTATATTCAATTAGCGCATCTAGCATTACCGTTCTAACCTTTGCATACTGTTTAACGAACCTGGGTACGAACCGGTCATAGAGACCGACAACATCATGAAAAACCAATACTTGCCCATCCACTTCCGGGCCGGCTCCAATACCGATGACCGGTACTTCGACATTTTCGGCGATCAATTGTCCCAAAGGAGAGGGCACTGCTTCTAAAATCATGGAGAAAACGCCGGCATCCTCCAACGCCCTGGCATCGTCGACGATCTGTTTGGCGGCAGAAGCATCCCGTCCTTGGATTTTAAATCCACCCAGCGCACTGGCGGTTTGGGGCGTCAGACCGATATGGCCCATCACCGGTATTCCGGCCTTGACAATGGCTCCAACGGTGGGAGCAAAATCCACTCCCCCTTCCAGCTTGATAACCTCACAGCCGCCCTCTTTTACCAGCCGGCCGGCGTTAATAATGGCTTCCCGGATGGAGGTGTTGTAGCTCATAAACGGCATATCACCGACAATCAATGGGCCCTCGCAGCCGCGCACGACGGCTTTGGTGTGGTGAATCATGTCCTCCATGGTCACCTCAACCGTTCCTTCCAAGCCCATGACGACCATGCCGAGGGAATCTCCGATTAGCACGATGTCGACGCCGGCCTCCGCAGCGAGTAGCCCCAGGGGATAATCATAAGCGGTCACCATGACCAGTTTGCGTCCTTCTGACTTTGCCTGTTGGACTTCCAAAACCGTTACTTTTTTATCAGCCATTTTAGTTCCCCCTTAATTTTTGCAGGTAAAAACATATTTCAGTTCACAAAATCTCAAATTCCATCTACAACAATCAAAACATGTTTCGGAATTTTAATTTTGGTTATTGTGATTTGTTAGTAGTGGCATTGCAACGTTTCAACCAGCGCTGTCAATGTCCGATTCACCGGCGCCTCAAGTCCCAGCACGTTGGCTTCACGGACAATAAATCCGTTGATGGCGCCGATTTCTGTCTGGCGTCTGTTGTCCACGTCCTGCCCCATGGACGAGCGATTAGCAGCAGTCGCTTCAGCCACTTTATAAACATGCTTCACAGCGTCTTCGCGAACGCTCACGTTTTGAGCCTGAGCGACATCCATCGCTTCTTTTACGGCGGCACAACTTAATTTCTTGGTAATCTCAAGGTCAAGGATTTGGCCGTTATTAATCCCGGTTAAGGCCGTGATCGCGTTGATGCCGACGTTGATCAGAAGCTTGTCCCAAATCACACTGCGGACATCTGTGATGGCCTCAGTTTCAATACCTGCCTGGTTGAACAATTCGGCAATTTGCTTGGCGCGCTGATGTCCTTGCTCAGTTTGTGCCCATGCTCCGATGGTGGTTGCACCAATGCCTGCATGGCGGATACTTCCCGAACCCAACATGGTTGCCCCATGGGATGTCGTGCCGGCCAATATCCGTTCCGGTGTGATGAAATCGGCAATAATGTCGGCGTTACCCATCCCGTTTTGCAGCGTCATCACCGTGCCGTCAGTACCTGCGATCTTTTGAGCGGTTTCAGCCGCGGATCGGGTCTGGGTTGATTTTACGAATATGATGACCAAAGCAGCCTGACCGATCTCTGCCGAATCTGCGGTTGCTTTGAGGTGAACCTTAAAGGTTTTCCCTTCGCGTTCAATGCTCAATCCGTATTGGTTGATGGTTTGGACATGGTCGATCCACACATCGTACAGCCAAGCTTCGTTGCCGGCTTCAGCCAGCATGGCTCCGAACAGGCTGCCCATGGCACCGGCTCCCACAACAGCGATTTTCATTACCCTTCTCCCCTTTGGAATGATGAATGACGATTGCCGAAAGACGAATTACAGTAGTTGCTAGACTCCGTCCATTGATAAGACGTAAAGCGATCCCTCTACTCTGAGGCTTGCGATGCCTATAGAATGCTCACGAATTCAGTTTTCCTACTTCGGCGAATAGAGTTATCTTCAGAGCCGGTGTAAAGTATTTGAGTTTTCGAAATAACCGTATTCTTTTTCTAGTTATTCGTCAATCTACATTCGTCATTCGTCAATTTTAAGCCCTTTTCCCTGATTGAGCCAACAGGCGACCCGATGACCCGGGACGATTTCAATTAGCGGCGGTTTTTGTGTCAAACATTTTTCAAAGCAGTGTGTGCATCTGGGATGAAACGGGCAGCCCGCTGGCGGATCAATCGGATTCGGAACATCGCCTTCCATGGCAAACGGCTCCGTTCTGCGATGCGGATCCGGCAGGGGAACAGCCTTTAGCAGGGCTTCGGAATAGGGATGTCGCGGAGCGCTGCTGAATGCTCGAGTGGGAGCCAGTTCGACGATTGTTGCCAGGTACATCACTGCGATGCGGTCACAGATATGTTCCACAACGCTCAGATCGTGGGAGATAAAAATGTAGGAAAGATCAAATTCTTCTTTCAGATCTTGCATTAAGTTGATCACCTGGGCTTGAATCGAGACATCCAGGGCGCTTACCGGCTCATCAGCGACAATTAACTCCGGCCGGACACATAGTGACCGCGCAATTCCGATCCGTTGCCGCTGGCCGCCGGAAAATTCATGCGGGTATTTGTCTAAATCAGCTGTTCGAAGACCGACTTTCTCGAGCAGGTCGGCGGCAACCTCGCGACGATGATTGCGTGAAAGACGTTTCACGGCGTGCAATGGTTCCGTAACGATAGCATACACTTTCATTCTGGGATCCAGGCTGGAATACGGATCCTGGAAGATAATCTGCATTATCCGACGCAAAGGTGCAATTTGCGCTTGATTCAGTGAAATTATATCCTGTCCGTCGAATTCAACCCGACCACTTGTGGGCTCAATTAATCTCAGAATGAGACGCCCTAGTGTAGTTTTGCCGCAACCTGATTCCCCGACAAGTCCGAAATTTTCGCCACGGGAAACCGAAAAAGAAACATCCTCGACCGCTTTGATCCAGGCT
>JASFJP010000069.1:0-11900 GCA_050121225.1 Desulfobacterales bacterium | reverse complement strand
CGGTGGTAAATGTCGACAAAAACGGCAAGCCCATCCGTCCCGCAATGCTTTGGCTGGATCAGCGTAAAACCTATAGTTTACCGCCGGTGGGTGGGCTGTGGGGTATTATTTTCAGTGTCACTGGTCTTGGAAAAACGGTCGCCTACCTGCAGTCGGAAGCCGAGGCCAATTGGATCAGCACATACCAGCCGGACATCTGGCAAAAGACACATAAATACCTGCTGCTATCCGGGTATTTGACCTATCGCCTCACCGGAAAATTTGCCGATTCTGTAGGCTGCCAGGTCGGCTACATTCCTTTCGACTACAAAAGACACCGTTGGTCCGCCAGATGGGACTGGAAATGGCGGGTACTGTCTTTTATTGACCCCGCCATTCTGCCGGTCCTTGTTCCTCCCGGTCAGGTTCTTGGAACCATAACTTCTGAGGCAGCGGCGGAAACCGGCATTCCAAAAGGGCTGCCCCTCGTGGCCGCAGCTGCCGACAAAGCCTGTGAAGTCATTGGATCCGGAAGTCTCGAGTCCGATACCGGGTGTTTGAGCTACGGCACCACCGCCACAATCAATGTTACACACCGGAAATACATCGAACCCATTGCGCTGATTCCACCCTATCCTTCCGCAGTTCCGGGTTACTACACGGTAGAGGTGCAGGTTTACCGCGGTTATTGGATGGTTAATTGGTTCAAGCAACAATTCGGTCATCCGGAACTCGACAAGGCCGCAGAATCCGGTACATCACCTGAAGAACTCTTTGACAAACTTGTAGAGGACATTGAACCCGGTTCCATGGGGTTGGTTTTGCAGCCGTATTGGACACCGGGTGTAAAGATGCCCGGACCGGAAGCCAAAGGCGCCGTTATTGGCTTTGGCGATGTGCATACCCGGGCCCACTTGTATCGTTCCATCTTAGAAGGTCTCGCGTACGCTCTGAGGGAAGGTAAAGAACGCATTGAAAGACGCAGCCGCTCACCAATTACGAGATTGCGGGTATCCGGGGGCGGCAGTCAGAGCCGCAATGCCATGCAACTCACTGCCGATATTTTCGGGATGCCCACAGCCAAACCGCATCTTTACGAAACCTCGGGGCTGGGGGCAGCCATCGACGCCGCAGTCGGTTTAGGGCTTTATCCCGACTTCAAGACAGCGGTCAACTCGATGACTCACGTGGGCGAGGTTTTTGAACCGAATCCCAAAAACCAAAAACTATACGATGCTCTATACCACGACGTTTACAAAAAGATGTACAAACGACTAAAACCGTTGTATGAGCGGATCAGGGAAATCACGGGTTATCCGAAATGAAGCGTCCTTTAAAACCGCATTGCGTCACCAGTATTAAAGGGCCCAAGATGAAGGAAATTTTTTAGACTTCGGGGTGGGATCCGATCACCGGCGGTCCAACTCCGGAAAAATTAAAGAGTTTGGAATCGATTTTTTATCTCAGGGACTCATTCGACTAATTAACGCAAGTTGGAGGATTTAAAATGAAAATACCACAAGCCGGAAAATCAAAACAAGAAATCCTTCAAACACTGGTAGGTTACAAAGAAAAAGATCTGAACTGGAAGTCCGGAAGAGTCTTCGGCTACATCTATGATCCCGGTGAAAAAGTTCACGATGTCATCAATGATGCGTATACCCTTTATCTATCTGAGAATGCACTCGATCCGACATCTTTTCCAAGTTTATTGCGCCTTGAAAATGAAGTCGTCGGTATGACGGCCA
The DNA here is from genome assembly GCA_050121225.1 of Desulfobacterales bacterium. Classification (GTDB taxonomy): domain Bacteria; phylum Desulfobacterota; class Desulfobacteria; order Desulfobacterales; family JAFDCJ01; genus JAFDCJ01. The sequence goes on along the minus strand of JASFJP010000069.1, from coordinate 10,173 downwards.
AGCTGTTGGATTGCGACAGTGAGGTGGTCGGCAACTTTACATCCGGCGGTACAGAAAGTTTGATTTTGGCTGTAAAGACAGCCCGTGATTACACCCGCGCCAAAAAGCCACACATCAAAGAGCCGGAAATGGTGCTGCCGATAACGGCACATGCCTCTCTTTTCAAAGCCGCCCACTACCTTGGCATAAAGCCGGTTGTCACACCGGTCCATGACGACACGTTTCTGGCGGATGTGGATGCCATGCGCCAAGCTATTACCGACAATACCATTTTACTGGTCGGTTCGGCGCCTGGCTATACCCATGGAATTGTGGACCCGATTTCGGAGATCGCGGCTCTGGCCGACGAGAAAGGCTTGTTATGCCATGTGGATGCGTGTGTGGGCGGCATCCACCTCTCGTACATGAAAAAGTTGGGTTTCGATGTATTGGATTTTAACTTGAACGTGCCCGGCGTGACGTCTTTGTCCGTTGATCTCCACAAATACGCGTACGCCGCCAAGGGTGCATCTGTCGTGCTGTATAAAAATAAAGATATCAGACGCCATCAGATTTGGGCCTGCTCCCGGTGGACCGGCTATACCGTTATCAATCCGGCAGTAACCAGCAGTAAAACCGGCGGTCCGATGGCCGCTGCCTGGGCGGTGTTGAACTACCTCGGCGATGAAGGTTACATGGAAATCGTAGGGGAAGTCATGAATGCGACCGAACTGCTCATTAACGGTATCAATCGCTTAGAGGAAGTGCGCATCCTGGGTAAGCCGGACATGTGCATGTTTGCCGTGGCCTCCCTTTCGGAAAAGGTCAATGTTTATGCTTTGCAGGCTAAAATGAAGAAAAAGGGGTGGTATTTGCAGCCCCAATTTGCCCGGGCAAATTCCCCGGCAAATCTGCACATTTCATTAAACCGCTCCACAGTGCCTCAAGCAAAGGCATTTTTAAAAGTGTTTAAGGAAACCGTTGAAGAAATGAAAGAGCAGGAAGTAGATCAGAAAATCCGCACCCTTCAGACAGAACTCCAAAAGCTTTCCCTTAATTTTGAAGATGAGACATTTTTCAAGCTGGTGGCGATGGCTGGGGTTACCGGCACCGATCTACCGGAGAGTATGGAAAAGGTTAATATGCTGCTGGAAGCCCTGCCTTGGGAAATATCCGAGTTTATGCTGGTGGAGTATCTTAACAATCTAATGATACAGGGTTAAGAGAAGTTGATTCTGAAAAGTTTCATGCGTGAGCACCCAAATTCTTTAACTTTCAGGAAATAGTATTTGATCGTTCACTGAATTTATCCTACTCTCAGTACATTATGAAAATTATACAGTTATCTTAAAAACACAAAAGGATAATTATGTCAGACGGAAAAATTGAAAAATTGGCCGTATTAATAGATGCAGACAACGCCCAGCCATCTATTGTCGAAGGGCTTCTTTCGGAAATTGCAAAGTATGGAACAGCCAGTGTAAAAAGGATTTACGGTGACTGGACGCTGTCGCGCCTTAAAGGATGGAAAGAGGTTTTATTGCAGTACTCCATACAGCCCATCCAGCAATTTGGGTATACTTCAGGGAAAAATGCAACTGATAGTGCCCTGATAATTGATGCAATGGATTTGCTCTACACTGAAAAATTTGACGGGTTTTGCATTGTATCCAGCGATAGCGATTTCACTAAACTTGCATCAAGAATCAGAGAGGGAGGTCTTCTTGTTTATGGCTTTGGCGAGAGAAAAACCCCTGAAGCATTCGTATCTGCGTGTGATAAGTTTATATTTACTGAAGTACTGCGCTCCAAGGATGATGACAGCGTGACAATCAGTCGCAAAACAACCAGCGAACTTAAGAAAGACACAAAGCTTGTCAATTTATTGCGCAACTCTGTTGAAGCATCTTCGGACGACAGTGGTTGGGCTCATCTCGCATCCGTGGGGAGTAACATCGCCAAGCAATCACCAGAGTTTGATCCGCGAAACTATGGTTACAAAAAATTGGGGGAACTTGTATCAGCAACAAAGCTGTTCCAAATCGAAGAGCGAGCTGTTGGCGATGGGCCCTCAAAGGCACTTTATTTAAAGGACAAAAGGAAAAAATAAAGACAAACTGAAAAAGGGGGCAATGCTAAAACAGGGCTCAGACCCGGCAAGTTGTTTTATATCAATATAACCTCAAATGAGCTCATTTAAGGTATAACAAAAGGGGGGCGATCAATGGCAACGAGCGCGGCGGACTTTCTGGCAAAAGTGTCCATTTTTTCTCATTTAAAAAAAAGGGATTTGGCGCGAATTGCAAAAAAGAGTCGATATTGTAATTTTAAATTTGGTGATGTGATCATCAAGGAGGGGGAGCATGACGGAAGGCTTTTCATCCTTATCAGCGGTGCTGTAAATATCTTCAAGAGTTACGGAACCAACAAGGAAAAACTTCTGCGAACGCTGGAGCCTCCATGCTATTTTGGAGAGATCGCACTCATCGACGATTGGGTTCGAACCGCAACGGTGGTCGCCACAGGAGATACCCAAACACTTTGCCTCGACCAATGGAATCTGCGCCAAGAAATTGCAAAATATCCAGGAATGGCTATTGAGTTGCTGCAGATGCTAAATCGGCGGCTTTTGGCTCTCGAAAAAAAATTGGTCAATGCAACCGGCGGTCTCCTACCCATTTGCTCCAATTGCAAAAAAATAACCGATGAACATGGTTCTTGGCTACCGATTGAGCAGTATATAATGGATTATACGGAATACAAATTAAGCCATGGTATTTGCCCGGATTGCAGAAATAAGCTGTGGTCAGAAACAGTCAATCAGCAAGAAATCTAGCCGGACTTAATGAGACAGCATTGAACAATTGAGTGGTTGCCAGCTACGAAGTTGTCCGACATTTCAGCTGAGATTGACTAGTAGAATGAGGCATCTTAAGATGCACTGGGGACTCGTTAAAGCAATTGTCGTGTTGCCGGGTACCGTCTTGGTTTTTGTGCCGGTAATTGTACTGTCGATTGCAAAAAATTCTAGGTTTTCCCACAAATTCGCAAATCCCGAACAAATCCTGTTCTGGGTAGCACTTCTAGCTGCAATCGTTGGATTAAGCCTAAGTCTCTGGACCATTGCACTTTTTATGAAGTATGGCAAAGGGACCCCTGCCCCATGGGACCCTCCACAAAAATTGGTTATCCGTGGTCCTTACCGTTATGTCAGAAATCCGATGATCACAGCAGTATTGTTTATACTTCTATCGGAATCGTTAGTCCTCAAATCCTTGCCAATCGCGATATGGTTGGTCGTCTTTTTCGTGGGTAACGCAATTTATTTTCCATTGGTTGAGGAGAAAGGCTTGGAGAAACGTTTCGGCAGGGAATACTTGGAATACAAAGCCCAGGTACCTCGGTGGCTACCGCGGCTGCACGCCTGGAGCCTGGGAAGCAATGAACAAAATAGGAGAAAAAATTGAGCAAGATAATTGCATTTTGGGTCCATCCAAGATCCATTTCCACAGCGTTTGAACGCGTTTTTATTGAAAGAGGTGATTTCAAAGTCCTGCACGAACCCTTCAGTGCCCTTTACTATGTTTACGAAAAAAGGGTTGACTGCCCGGGCCAACATATCGATCCTAAGGCTCCTATGAGTTATCCGGATATTAAAAATTGGATTCTGTCCGAGGCAGAGAAGGCTCCCGTATTTTTCAAGGATATGTGTTATCACCCCTTTGACCATGTGATCAAAGATATCGACTTTCTTAAACGTATGGTCAATACCTTCCTCATCCGTGAACCGGAAAAGACGATTCTCTCTCATTATGTCATGAATCCGGAGGTTACTTCCGATGAAATTGGGATCGAATTGGAGTATTGCCTATTCGAAAAGATCGCTGATTTGACAGGTAACACGCCGGTTCTCATCGATGCCGATGACCTTGAGGAAGATCCGGAAGGTATAACCAAGGCCTATTGTGATGCGGTGGGAATTCCTTTCAAGGCTGAGGCGTTAAGCTGGGAGGCAGGCAAACACGTAAAGGACTGGGACTCATGGAAAGAGTGGCATGTGGATGCCACCGACAGTGGCGGGATTCAGAAAAATATGGAAAAGTTTGATTTCGGCCTTGATGACAAACCCAACTTAAGGGCATATTACCAAAACCATCTGCCATTTTACGAAAAGCTATATACCCATCGCATCACGGCCAAAAACCAGTAGCTAAACCTGGTCCCTAGGACGAGGCTTTGTATAATGGCATCATTTCAATCAATAGATATCGAGCCGGGCATTCCAAGGCAAATTAAACGCCTGGTAGATCGATGGTACTCACTTGGAAACGTCGTGCGTATCGAGCAGAGTTTTGCCGGGTATGTTAATAAAAGTTTTGCCGTTTGGATCGATAAAAACGGTTGTCGGACAAAATATTTTCTTCGCCGTTACAATCCTGGAATTGCGGAAACGGAAATCCGCTTTGAACATGCTCTCATTCGGCATCTGCGGGACAACGGTTTCACTCAGGTCGCCGATGTCATCAGTGGCCTCGATGGTATTACCTTTGTAGGCAGTGATGATACTGACGCCGGCGGTTACTACTGGGCATTATTTGAATTTCTCGAAGGTGAGGATAAATATAGTTGGATCCGGACCAATTTGACTGATGCAGAATTTAAAAACTCCGCAGAAATGCTGGCCCGAATGCATCATGCCGGCTGCAATTTTATAAAGCCCCCCGGGGCCGACCGTGCCCAACCTCGAATAATGGACTATCTATCTACCTTTGCGGACACCTATCGAAAATATGCACAGCAAGCGGGCCAACGCAAATGCGATCGTTTGGTCCTTAAACACTTCAAACACATTTTAGTCACGGTTTCCGCCTGTCTGGCCTTAAAAGATACGATGCAAGGTTTTCTCGAAATACCGGTGCACTGCGATTACCACCCCGGCAATATAAAATATCGTGAGTTTGAAGCCGTTGGGCTTTTTGATTTTGACTGGTCCAAAGTAGATTACCGAATTTTTGACGTAGCCCTGGCTTTGGTTTACTTCGTCAGCGTATGGACTGGAGAGACCGCCGGCAGTTTGCGATTGGACAAATTTAAGCTTTTTCTGAAAGCGTATCAGCAGACGTGCCGAAAGCTTGGACGGATAGAGCCTCTTTCAGGCAGCGAACAGGAAATGATGCTCCCCATGGTTGCAGCGGCCAATTTGTATGTTCTCAACTGGGATCTGATGGATTTTTACAGCCTTGAGGATCCCAATGATGCGGAGTACTTCACCTACATCGATCACAATCTCAAGTTGATGTACTGGATTGACGACAATCGCGATGCCATCAAACAGGCCATTTTGCAAGCTTGCGGATATGCTAAACCGGGTGCACGCCGTCAAACCGTGTAGAAATAATCGAGAAAGCCATATAACAGCTCGGACATCATCTGATTGCCATCAACCGATCCCGCTACACCATATAATGCGCTGGTCTCTGAAGCCGACCCGCTCTTGGATCTGGCATATTCCACTCCGGAGCGCAGATCTTCAACAAGCCGTTGGGCAATGTTCGGCACCATGGTCTGGGGCATTGTCACACAGAAATGAAGTGCGGGCGGCAATTGAAGCACATTAAATCGCCAGCCTCTGGTTTTCATAAAGTCGTTTACATGAAATACGTCCACTTCATCTGAACGGAAGCTGATCACAAACGTCGGATCGCCAATGAGAATCAACTCCGGAATTTCAGCGACCCCTCTTTTGACCCCGTCGGCGATCGTCATGATGGATTTCGCCGCGTTCAAATACCCCTCCTCTCCCAAATAAACCATGGAGGCCCAGGTAGAAGCTGTTAAACCGCCGGACCGGCTGCCTGCTGTTGTGGGTGATACATAGATCCCGCCTGAAAAGTCGGGTACGTTAAAAAACTGATAGCGGCGCAACTGTTTGTTGCGATAAAGGACGACAGAAGTACCCTTTAGACCAAAACCATATTTATGGGTATCAGCCGACATAGAGGTCACTCCTGGAAGACGAAAATCGAATCCGGGTACATCGTAACCCAGTTTTTCAATCCAAGGCAGAATAAACCCTCCGAGACAGCCGTCCACATGCAAGCCAATCCCGCGTTCTAGGGCAATATCAGACAGCTTATCCAGCGGATCGATCAGACCATAGGGATAATTACCCGCACTGCCGACAATCGCCACGGTATTTGCATTAATCCGCGACTCAACCTCTTCCGGATCAACCCGAAAGTCGGGCAATTCAACCGGAACGTCTACCATCTTGATTCCGAAATATTCGCCGGCTTTATGGAATGCCGGGTGAGCGGATTGCGGTTTGATGATTTCCGGTTCGTTGATGCCCTTCTCTTTACGGGCCAGATCCCGATAAACTTTCATGGCCATAATGATACTTTCCGTACCTCCTGAGGTTACGGTGCCGCAAACCTCATCTTCCGGACTATGGTCTTTAACCGCGTCGCCGTTGAGCATTTTGGCCGTCATGGAAACGATTTCGCTTTCAAATTTAGACATGCTCGGACACAGATCCACTTGAATAACATTGACATGGGAGAACAGTGAAAAGACCCGGTTGAGAAACTCACGGTGCTCTTCACCGGCGTGATAAAAGGTTCCCGACACCTGCCCGTTTTGCCAATTTGCATTTTCCTCTTCAGCCATAGTCAGCAGTTCACTAAAAATATCATTCTTCTCGCGCCCTTTTTGTGGTAGACGGTGATAACTTTCGAAACGTCCCCGATACGGTTTAAAAGGGTCTACGTTTTGTTTTTCAGCGGATGGCTCAGACATGATGTCCTCCTTTAATAAGGTGATTACTGTAAGTAGCTTATAGAAATTTTTTGTGCTAAAGAGCTCCGGTTAGAGATTCTATCAATTAGCGCACATTTAATGCTACAAATATCTTCTTATTCCTCTCAAACAACTCTCGATATTGACGATACATCTTATCATAGATCGCCCGGTTGGACTCAACCGGTTCGAATATTTGCTTGATTTTGATCCCGGAGTTTTCGCAGGCGTGCCCGCCGGCTCAATGCCGTTCTTTTTCATGTGACTCCTTTCAAAATCTCGATAGCTGAAACGTCATATAAAATTTGCCGTTCACGTCATTTCATATCAAAAGCGGAATTTTTAAATCAACAATAATGTGGCAAACAGCCTTGAACTTTGGTCATCGCTTCAAAACAAAGCGATTGTCCTTTTATTTGCTTTAATATATACTTCCAATGGATGTTTTTTAATCCCAAAAGTAACATTGTTTTTCGTAGCCTTATTATTTTTGTTTCAACCTTGCGCCCTGAGGCGTCATTACTAACTATGGGCGCGGTAATTTGTAACGCTCTAATCAATGTTCCCGTGAAAAGCCACACGTCCACCTTCGGAGGCAATCCAACCGCCTGCGCTGCCGCCTTGGCATCTCTGAAAGTCATTGAGACAGAGGTTTTAGTAGAAAAGTCGAGGACTCTGGGGGGCTATTTTTTACAGGAGCTCCGTCGCATTGAGACTAGCAGAATCCGCGAAGTCCGAGGCCTGGGTCTCATGCTCGGTATTGAGCTCAAGGAAAAGGCCGGCCCGTACGTCCAAAAGCTTATGGAAAAGGGGGTTATTGTGTTGCTGGCCGGTGCTACGATGATCCGGCTGCTGCCGCCTCTGGTTATCTCTCGAGAGGAAATTGATACTGTGGTCGAGGCTCTGAAAGAAGTTCTGTGCTAATTGAGCGGAGGTCTATCTCAGGGTTTCTGATTTGGGAAAATAAATGATGACGTCTAAATTTACAATCCGACCGGCGACTGAAAATGACGTGCCGGTGATCCTGGCATTGATTAAAGAGCTGGCTGAATATGAAAAGTTGTCTCACGAAGTTTCCGCGACTGTAGATAACATCAACAGCTCGATGTTTGGAGAGCGTGCCTATGCCGAATCCTTGATTGGGGTACTTGAAGGCAATCCGATCAGCTTTGCCCTATTTTTCCATAATTATTCCACGTTTCTGGGGAAGCCGGGAATTTATCTCGAAGACCTCTACGTTAAACCACAACATCGCGGTAATGGATTCGGCCGCAAAATGCTGGCATATCTCGCCCGATTGGCAAAGGAGCGTAACTGTGGGCGATTTGAGTGGTCGGTTTTAAACTGGAATGCTCCGGCCATTCGTGCCTATGAAAAGCTCGGCGCCAAACCCATGAATGAATGGATTCTATATCGCCTGACCGGAAATGCATTGGATAGGCTGGCCGGTGAAGGCCGATTAGATGACAATGCTATTGATAGATAACAACGATATATCTGATCCCAGAATAAATCTCGCTCTGGAGGAATATTGTTTTCGAAATCTTAACACTTATAATTATCTTCTCTTTTATATCAACCAACCTTCAATTATTTTCGGAAGACACCAGAATCTTTTTCAGGAAATCAATCTTGAATTGGTCAACCAGAAAAACATCCTTTTGGTCCGGCGGATCTCGGGAGGCGGGACTGTTTACCATGATTTTGGCAATCTGAATTTCAGTTTTATCACTGATTTTACGGAAGATAAATTAGACTATTTCAAAACCCTGATTGGACCAATCATCAAGGCTATAGAACAGCTGGGAGTTTCGGCAGACCTTACCGAAAAAAATACCCTTGTTGTTTGTGGCAAAAAAATATCCGGCAGTTCCCAACATACAAATATGCGCCGCTTGCTCAGCCACGGTACCCTTCTTTTTCACTCTGATCTGAACCTGCTCCAGAGCGTTCTGGAATCGAATTTGAAAATCATTCAGTCCAAGGGGATTGCTTCCATTAAAAGTGATGTAACCAACATTTCAGAGCATTTACTGCAACCAATGGACTTGAAAACTTTTCTGACCAAACTGACCTCTGCTATATCCGATGAGTTTGGCGGCTTGAAAGAATTCCAATTGACATCTGTCGATTGGGAAGCTGTTTACAAATTGGCAAAGGAAAAATACACATCCTGGGAATGGACATTCGGACGATCTCCCGAATTTAGCGTGCGCCATAAATTCAAATCGGACTCCGGTGATATTCATGTTGACCTGAATGTGAAGCATGGAATTATTGAAAATATCAAAATGCAAAAAGCGAACCGGCTAACTCCACCGATACGAAAAGTCATCGAGGAGTCTATTGGCAAACGTTATGGTTCCGATTTTACCGGTGGAAGCAGTGCATTAAAGCGTTTGTCAGAATAACGATCCGATATCGGTGGTTTTGTCAGCCTTCTTTGGGTTATCCATAACGTCTATGCTTTGATCCAAACGCTCTAATAATACTTTAATAAGCCCTAACATCAGTGTAAGCTTTGAAACGGCTCTCAAAGTATCCGTTTTTCTATCAGACTGGAATACCTCCCATAGATTTGATCCTCAAAGCAACTGGCCTAGGTACCGTGCCCTACTCTCCATCAAAATTAGAAATTTTGCCAATGGAATATATCTTGACAAAGTGTCCGATAATAGTATTGGTTTTTATTGAATTTCAAAATCCGCTCTAGTGACAAAAAGGATAAGAACATTTTGAAGCTGCTTATTTGCAACTATATTTTGAGGTAAAATTAACATGCAGGTAAATTATGACTAGCCAAGTGAATTCTATTCGGATCAAAAATCTAATTGCTGGTGAATGGGTTGAAGAAACGGATGTGGATTACGTCCCGCTATATAACCCATCGACCGGTGCTCAGATCGGGGAGGTTCCCCTTTCGAATCCGGATACATCTCTTAACGCTGTGGAGTCCGCGTATGAAGCTTACGATTCCTGGCGCAATCTTTCGGTCAACAAACGGGTGTCCTATCTGTATGATATTCGTCGGGCGATGATCGACAAAGAAGAGGACCTCGCAGTTGCCATTGCCGTCGATCAGGCCAAACATGTCAGCGAGGCGCGGGGCGAGGTCCAACGGGTTGTACAAATCATCGAAACGGCCTGCTCCATTCCCACTTTGATACAGGGAGAATCGCTGGACCACATTGCCGGCAACATCAACGGTCGTGTCATCAAATCGCCGCTGGGGGTTTTTTGCGGTGTAGCTCCCTGCAATTTTCCGGCCTTAGTCTTCGGCTGGTTTATTCCTTTTGCAATAGGTGTTGGTTTAATTCGCGATCAGGAATTCGGGAACGGGGCATGCATTTTTACTCAAAATCTTTACTACACTGAAAAATTCATTAACCAGGCGGA
>JASFJP010000068.1:0-11968 GCA_050121225.1 Desulfobacterales bacterium | reverse complement strand
GATCATAATATCGATAACGGCGGCGTCATAGGGTTCAGTTAGCGCAAGGTGAAGACCATTTTCACCATCGGCAGCATGATCCACAGCAAAACCTTCGGCTTTCAGTCCTTTGAGGATAAAAGATGCAATTTTACGATCGTCTTCTACTAGCAAAATTCTCATTGCTGATCCTGCCTAAAAATCAGAATTAAACAAATTTTGTCGGTGTATGGAAACGGGAGGCAATAGCCACCCACTGATGTTTAATAGATATCTCGAGAATTTCAAATCCAATGTTTTCCATGCGAGCAAGTATTAGTTTTTCATTTTTTTCAAGGATCCCCGAACAAATAAAGACGGATTTGTCGCAAAGTACTTTTTCAATACCTTCCAAGAGATTGCTGATTACTTGAGTCAAAATGTTGGCAACAACCAGATTATATTTTTCGTTTATACCCTCAATCAGAATTCCCTGTTTTACTGAATATCTCTGCGGTGCAACTCCATTGATTCGGAGATTATTAGATGCAATTTCTACCGCCAACTCATCTTTGTCGACTCCGCAAACAATACTGGCGCCTAATTTTGCGGCTGCAATCATCAAAATCCCAGTGCCGGTTCCAATGTCTAATACCGAGTCTCCTTTATTTAGGTAGGTTTCAATCAAATTGACGCAAAGTGACGTCGTCGGATGAGTCCCGGTGCCGAAAGCCATTCCCGGATCCAATGTCAACACAATATCGCCGGGATCGACATTGTGTTCACGCCAGGTGGGTTTTACAACAATTCTTTGCCCAATTTTCTGAGGCTCAAAGAACTCTTTCCAAAATTCGGCCCAATCCTCTTCATCCAGTTCTTTGTAACTGATTCGATAAAAAAAATCGAATTTTTCCTTTAATAAGGTCAGTCTATTCTCAACGGCTTCACAGCGATCTTCTGCCCGGCGATCTTTTGGATAATAACCGATGATCGCATGCTGGGTAGGACGCCCGATTGTATCTTCCCCCCAACCTTCGTCCGGTTCGAGATCAGGATCTTCGACAACAACTCCTTGCAGGTCCAGATCGTAGAAAACATCGGATATCAGATCGGAAGCAAGATCTTTGTCCGGATGATCAAAAACGACTTTTGCTTCTATCCATTTCATAATTTTTCTCTAAACACCCCGAGAAAAATATAGTTTGGTTATCCACAAAGCCCAAGTGACGTCTCCTGGAATAGGCGTTGACGGTAACCCGCCTGGTGGATGGGGGGACTGTCTGAGGTCATTAGGGAGCGTTACAGCAAACAGTATGACGCCGTTACAATAGACCACACCGCGTGTGTAGACCTCACTGTTTTGTTGATCTTGAGGCCCTGTTTGCTGTTACGCTCCCTTATGAGCGAGTTTCACGCGTCCGCCAGGCGGGTTACCGTCAACGCCGATGTCACTTACTTGAGCTTTCAGGATAACACTTAATTTTAATAAAATTTCTCCTTGGGAGGATTGAAATAGCCGTGTTTCAGTTTCGGGAATCGCCTACGTATCGCCTCAATCAGATTTTCCATTCCGATCGGTTCGCCATGTCGGGTTATGCCATTCATCAGTTTCCAATAGCGCAGCGGATCAAAGTTCAGATTACGCCACTGTATCATATGAATCGAATAGTTCTTCAAAAAGCGAAGCAAGGCGTTTAATTCCTGTGGTGTATCGGTAAATCCTGGGCTATTCAAATAGTTGATGGCAACATGTTTCTTCCGCTCCAGAGCAATCTCGATACTTTTTAGGACATCACCATACGCATACCCTTTGGGACGAAAATACAGGTCATAGAAGTCTTTACGAACACTGTTCATACTGATGCGGATACTGTCCAGACCGGCGTCGAACAGGGTTTTGAGCTGTTCAGGCAGGCTGCCGTTGGTATTAACATTGATTGTACCATTTTGGGTTTGGGAACGGATTTGTCGTATGGCCGGATCAATCACGTCGGTGGCCAGCAGCGGATCACCTTCGCATCCTTGTCCAAAGCTGACAACGCTTTTCTTAACCCGTCCGATATGAGTCAATGCCACCTCGGCGATTTCAGCCGGCGATGGTGCGAAGGCAATGCGATCCTGGCTGTGGGGGACACCGGTATTTTGCTGCAGCGACAAACATCCCAGACAGCGGGCATTACAGGTTCTAGCCGTCGGCAGCGGTGCTTCATAGCGCCCTAAAAAAAAATTTTTGCCTGCCGGACACCCATATTGTAATGCGCATTTCTCTAAATGTTTTCTTAGTCGATTGCGAGGCATTAGCTTGCGCATCTGTTTTACACCGGTCACCACGTCTTCACGTTTCATTTGTCGGAGATCCTGTCGCGGTTCCCGATCCACCAGAATGACGGCTGATTTGAAATTTCCCTGCACCCATCCTACAGCTCCGTATGAAAACAAAGGCAGAATTGCGGCACTCTCCAACTCGCGGTAAGCACTCGCGTTTGCAATTACATAGCCCGGCGAATTAAAGGCGGCAACCGGGAAGATTGGCTCATGCGGCGAGTAGGGATTTCTCTTAAGCGTTTCGAATTTACCTGTCTGCAGATTTAATGCGATTGGACTGCGGTCCGGCAACAACATTAACTCACTGCCATAGGGCATAGTACGAGTATTTTCCAAATCTAGTGTACACAGGGAATCTCCGGACATGCCGACAGCCGCATACCCTTCCAGCTCAAAGATTTCACCTTTTTGATTGGCGACCAGAGCAGTAACCCATTGGTGTGTCTTAGTTGCCGGTTTTTTAAAAGTCATTTTGTATCCAAAATCTAAGCAGCAGGTGTCGTACTTAATCCGGAAAAAACATTACACAGCGTGAACTCCTACCATCCACTTTTAAAACAAAAGGTTGGGTTAGCTTAACATGGGCAACAAACGCCGTTTTATTGAACACTGGAAGCGATATCAACCAGTTCCAGTCTAAAAATTCCTCCCCGTTGTCTGAAACAGTGACATAGTTGATGCCAAGAGTGGTGAGATTATGGAAAAAGTGAGACCCCTGGGATGGATCCGCCCTCAATTCCGGTGATGATGTTTCTATCATGGCACCGACTCCACTGATTTGCGACCAGCTAACTGGAATCCCCAGCCAGCGATCGGCTGTGCCCCATCTTCCTGGACCGATGAGTAAATATTTTCTTCCATCCTTTAATAGTTGGGCATTTAGCTCACCGATCTCACGTGCAACATCCGGCGTTCGGCTAGGATCGAAGCCGTCCGGTATCACATAAACTATATCGGCAATGTCACGTTTTTCTGCATTGCCAAGGGCATGACTGGAGCGGCAGAACGCCCGGGCAGTCTCCTTTTCGTCTATTTCAACCTGACCCAGCTCCGCTCTTGCCGTCATGGGTCGAAGCTGTAAAAAGGCGAATTCCGGTTTACGCGCCTCATCCTGAGGCCAGTTGACCGAGAACTCAAGTTCTACGGGACATCCCATTCCTTCCTGTCCCATTTTTAATGTCTCGGAAAGTAGCTCGGCCAGAGGAAATAAATCAAATTTAAGGACCTGAGAAAAAGTGAGAACTCTATAACCCTCCACAGCGGCCGTGTCCCGAATACGATGCTCTTCGGGGATGTAAGTACTCGCCAGCAATTTCATCGGCGGCTCATCGGCGGCATCGTCAATTTCACGCTTCTCAAGGTTGGCATCTTCAGTAATGCCAAGTTCATGATATTCGCCGCCTAATTTTAATGAATAAAAAAACCGCTGGGAATTCTCTAGGATGTCTTCGACGGTAGTTCTCTGGGGCAGTATTTGAGGATATTTCGGGGAAAAGCGCAGAGCCTTTTCTCCCTCCATCACGGTTTTTCCTAATCCAAGGGCGACAGTAGCGATTCCCTCTTCGGGCTTCATTTTGGAAAATGGATAGTAATTATAAGACTGCGCCACACCGGAAATCGCCGGGTAGAAATGATCACCGTAACGCTCGCCGACCAGCTGTTGAACAATAACCGCCATTTTCTCTTCTTCAGTGCGTTGACCAACCCGTTTTGAAAACGATTTGGGTCCCTCAAAATAAGTAGATGCATAGACCAATTTGATGGCATTGACCAATTGTTGCAGCCTTTTCTCCAAGTCCGGATCATCATTGGGGAGCATATAGGTCCGGTAAAGACCCGCATAGGCGCGAAATTGCGCATCCTCCAACAAACTTGAAGAACGAATGGCCAGCGGATATTTGATTTTTTCAAGATAAGCTTTGAGGGCATCCGAAATCCATTGCGGAAATGTCGCTTCTCGAAAAGCATTTGCAATGTCCTCATCCGGAGCTTCCGATTTAGAAAGCTCTCTCAAATTATTTTGCTCTAAAAACCTGTCAAATCCCTCAGTGGTAATAACCAGTGCTTGAGGAATAAAAATGTTTACATCTCCAAAATTTTTGTGAATGGCCGGCAGGCGCTGAAGTAAATTGGACACAAAGGCAAGCCCGCGCGCCTTTCCACCTAAAGACCCCTTGCCGATCTTAAAAAATTCCGTATCCAAATCGAATTCACTTGCTTCGAAGTTTACCACCACCCCTTTCTGCCGCCGGCTACGCCGGGTACGGATGAGAGAAATCAAGTACTGCCGATGGTTTTCCACACTGGAAAAATCGTTCCCCCTTATTGGCCGTACCTTTGAGGCAAGAACAATTTCCGTGCGTGTAAAAAACCATCTGGAAAAATCGTTGCGGCTGCTGTGATATACAAATGACTCCTCAGGGATGGTATGAAGATGGTCTTCAAGTGCCCGCATGGTAGAAGCACGGGCAATTTCTTGACCATCCGGTTTTCGGAATATAAATGCACCGAATCCGAGCTGATCCAAAAAGAAAGAACGTACTTCGTCAATCAACGACGGCGAATTTTTATCGACAAACGCCGCAGGGATTTGTGTCGCTTTGGCGGCATTTGCCGGCTCAGAGCTGGCAAGCAGCAGCGGTATATCGAACCGTTCTTTTTTGATTCTGGAAAGAAAGGCGACGCCGGCATTTTCGTCCAATTTGCCGTTTCGCGGAAACCGCACGTCCGAAATCACGCCCAAAATGTAGCGCTGATAGGAACCGTACAAGTCAAGCGCCTCTTCATAATTTCTGGCTACAAGAATTTTCGGTCGGGCACGCATGGTCAGAAGACGGTGTTCTTCATTAAGTCCTTCTTCGAGAACTGCCTGGGTCTGACTGACCAACTCTCTATACAAAACCGGCAGTAAGGTGGAAATGTAAACCGGGGAATCTTCTACAAATAGAATCACCCGGATACCCGCAAATTCAGTGTCATAGGCCACATTCATGCGATCTTCGGCACTTTTTACCAAGGCAACCAGAATGTCCGTATTCCCTGCCCATATAAATGTGCGATCAATACCGAGAGGTTGCATAAATACCCGACTTGATTCCGCAGAAGGTAACGCACTGTGCGAAAGTAGAATCACCGGCAAATCGGGATCTCTTTTTTTAATTTCGGGACCCAATGCAAACGCATCCATATCCGCCAGGTGAAGCATGGTAATAACCAGGTCAAAGTTTTTTTCTTCGATGGCTGCGAGCGCTTCCTCAGCGGTTGACACCCACGTGAAGCGTGGCGGGTTGCTGAGGTTTAATCCCCGGTATTCATGTATAATTCTTTCAGAAAGACGGCAGTCCTCCTCCATGATCCAAGCATCATAAGGCGTGGACACCAAAAGAATGTCCCGAACCTTCGTTGCCATTAGTTCATGGAACTTTTTAAAGCGCGGGTCAAAGTCTTCGGCAAAACTATCAATGGGCAGGGTCATGTGTATCTATCCTTTACCTAAAATGATCGATTCTGAGTTCAGGGTTCACAAAGGTTACAACTATTTGAAACTGCTTACTATATTGATCAAGATCCATAATACCCGAAATCACCCATTGGGTAAAAAGGCTTCAGAAAAACAGTGAAGACAGAATCCCTTAGATAAAAGCTGGTTGGTAGTTTTTCAACCCGGAACGTTGAACCCTGAACCACTTAACTTTGGCTTTAGTAAATTAACGACCATGATCGTTTCTAATTAAAACCACAACTGAGGTGAAATCTCAATGATATTGATTAATATCATTTTTTTGATAATTAATTGTCAACTCCTTTAAATCATGTCGTTCGAATTGAAATCGAATAAAAGCGTAAAACCATATTACTGGAAATTACGACACTAAATCGGTAAACAAAGAAAGGATAAATCAATTGGACATCTGGATGACGTTGCAAAAGGCATTGGACTTGTATCCGCATATAGAGGCAATTAGGGATGGTGACCGCTCGTTTACGTACAGTCAAATTGGAACGCGCGTGATGGCTATTGCACGCTTTTTCCAGGCTCAGGGATTACAGCCTGCAGATCGAATTTCGATCTTGGAGGTCAACTCCCATTCGTTTTTGGAGAGCTATTACGCAGCCGCAGGTATCGGTGCAATTCTAAATCCTGTAAACTACCGTTTAGCACCGAAGGAAATGGCTTTTATTTTGAGAGATGCCGGTTCGCGCTGGCTGATAGCCGGCGCTCAGTTTGCCTCCCAGGTGTCCGGAATTTTAAAAGAAGATACGCCTCTGGAGGGTATTCTTTGGATTGGCGATCCCGGTCTCCCACCAGTAGATCTCCCATATCGCGATTATGAAGATGCCGTTCGCAATCACACCGGTTCTTTTGAACCCGAAAGGAGGGGCGAAGAACAGGTCGCCCATCTGTACTACACCAGCGGCACCACTGGACGTCCAAAAGGTGTTATGCTCACCCACAAAAACGTATGTCTGCATGCGCTGGGCACGATTGCCGAGTTGAAGCTTGTAGACACAGATATTTGGGCCCATATTGCCCCTATGTTTCATCTTGCGGATGCCTGGGCCACGTTTGCCATCACCTGGGTGGGTGCTCGTCACGTTATGGTAGAGCAATTTAATGCCGAAGCAGTCATGGCAACCATAGAGAAAGAACGCGTCACGTTGAGTAACCTGATCCCGACCATGCTCAACCTGATGATCAAACATCCTAACATAGGAAAGTATGATTTTTCGAGCCTGCGCGTAATTCTCAGCGGAGGAGCGCCTATCGCACCGGAAGTCGTAAAACGTGTTACCGAAGCTTTTGGTTGCGATTATATTCAGACATATGGCATGACCGAGACCAGCCCCTATCTGACCTTCAGTATTCTAAAACAACACCTGCAAGATCTATCTTCAAAAGACCAGCTAAAATACAAATCCAAAACCGGACGTCCATTTATCGGTGTGGACCTCAAAGTGGTGGATGAAAGCGGGAAATCCGTCCAACCGGATGAAAAACAGGTGGGCGAAATTTGGGTGCGAGGTGACACCGTCACCACGGGTTATTGGAATCAGCCGGATGAGACCAAGCGGGCGTTTTCAGACGGATGGCTGCATACCGGGGATCTGGCCGTGGTCGATGATGAAGGCTATGTGAATATCGTTGACCGCAAAAAGGATATGATCGTCACCGGCGGAGAGAATGTTTATTCCACAGAAGTTGAAAATGTGCTCTACATGCACCCTAAGGTGTTTGAGGCCGCGGTTTTCGGTGTGCCGGATGAAAAGTGGGGTGAGGCGGTAATGGCTGCAGTGGTTCTCAAAGAGAATGAATCCGCAACTCAAGAAGAAATCATTCAATTTTGCAAGCAACACCAGGCGTCTTATAAGGCACCAAAATCCGTCGTTTTCATAAACGAGCTACCCAAAACCGGAACCGGAAAAATAACCAAGAAAGCATTGCGCAAGTCCTACTCAAAAGAATGATAATTTTTAGTATTTCAATAATATTTTTGAAGTTTATTGAGGATTTCAGAAATAAATTAAAAAATTATTGACAATTTCAACGAATATTTTTATCAAAAGAAACTCTTTAATGTCGCAAGCCAAGGAGATCTCCCAATGGGTTCAAAGCAATGGACGATTCATAATCCCTCCGGCAGTAAACGTGTCATTGTCACCAAGGAATTACCAGGACCACGATGGCTGGAAATTTTAGTCCAAGCCGGATGCAAGGTTGAAGTCTGCACCTCCACTGCCGTCTTAAAGGTTGATGAGATAAAAGCGGTCATGGGCAATCAGTGTGACGGCGCCATCGGCCAATTGACAGAGGATTGGGGAGATGAACTTTTTAGCGCTTTAAAAGCAGCCGGAGGTACAGCCTACAGCAACTATGCGGTGGGTTTCAACAACATCGATTTAGATGCTGCCACCAAACATGGAATTCCGGTGGGCAACACCCCTGGGGTTTTGACCGACACCACGGCTCAGATGGCAGTGGCGTTGACCTTTGCAGCAGCCCGTCGCACGGGTGAGGCCGAAAGGTTTTTGCGTGCGGGGAAATACCGGGGGTGGTTGCCGACCCTTTTTTTAGGTGAACTGCTGTGGCGCAAAACCGTAGGCGTGGTGGGAGCCGGGCGTATCGGTGCAGCCTATGCCCGTATGATGGTCGAAGGGCACAAAATGAATCTAATTTACTACGATATCTATCAAAACAATTCCCTGGAAAGTTATATCACGGCATACTCTGATTTTCTCACATCTCAGGGAGAAGAACCGATATCCTTCAAGCGTGCCGAAACTATCGATGACGTGCTCAAGGAGGCAGATTGTGTCAGTATCCATACGATACTCGATGAAACTACCCGCCATATCATCAACGCCGAACGCCTGGCAGTGATGAAAGAAAATGCCATTTTGATCAACACGAGTCGTGGTCCGGTTATCGACGAGAGCGCTTTGGTAACCCACTGCCGGAAGCATCCGACCTTCAGAGCCGGATTGGATGTTTTTGAAGATGAACCGGAATTAAAACCAGGTCTGGCGCAACTCGACAATGTTGTCATTGTGCCCCATATTGCTTCAGCAACCAGCTGGACGCGACAGGGAATGGCGACACTTGCAGCCAGCAATGTCGCCGGCTTATTGATGGGATATCCGGCCTGGAATAAACCGGATATTACATCGTTTTTAGAAGGCAATTCGCCGAAGGCAGCACCAAGTATTCTCAACGCCAAGGCGTTGAATATACCCATACTCGATGATTAAATTTCGTTAATTTCTTAGAAAGAAGAATGACCATGAAAATCGCCAATCGTATTGCTCGCCTGGGTACGGAAACGGCTTTTGCTGTTTCAGCCGAGGCTGCCGCCTTTGCCGCCAAAGGCAATAAGGTGTATCCCTTTCACCTGGGAGACATGGACCTCAAAACACCTTCCAACGTTATGGAGGCGGCCATCAAAGCCATGAAAGAAGGCAAGACCGGTTATTGCCCTAATGCCGGAGTTCCCCAGTTGAGAGAAATTCTGGCTGATGACGTCAGCGCATCCCGCGGGCTTCATTACACCATGGAAAATGTGGCCATCCAACCGGGCGGTAAACCCAGCATCAGCAAATTCTTTATGACCCTGATGAATCCCGGAGACGAAGTGCTTTACCCTAATCCGGGCTATCCGATTTACGAATCGCAAATCGAATTTCACGGCGGCATAGCAGTCCCCTATAGCTACATTGAAGGACCTGATAACTTCGAAATCGACATGGACATGATTGAGCACCGGATAACCCCGCGCACGCGATTGCTGGTGCTCAACGATCTACAAAATCCCACAGGCGCTGAATGCTCCACGGCAGAATTAGAAAAGCTTGCCGACCTGGTGCTTCAGCACGATCTTTACGTGCTGTGTGATGAAGCCTACTTCGACATCCGCTACGAAGGAAAAAGCAAGTCTTTTGCATCCTTGCCGGAGATGGCCGAACGATGTGTCATTCTGTATACCTTTTCGAAGAAATTTGCCATGACGGGCTGGCGTTTAGGTGCCACCATCGGACCCAAAGATATGATTGACACCGTTACCAGACTCAATGTGAATGACGAATCCTGCTCAAACCATTTTATTCAGTATGGCGCCATTGAGGGCTTGACAGGGGATCAGACAGAAGCCCAACAATTGCTGAAGGTGCTTAAAGAACGGCGCGATGTGGCCGTGGACATTCTCAACTCTATCGACGGCGTGCACTGCTTTCGCCCCAACGCAACATTCTATCTCTATCCCAACATTACCGGCGCCATGCAGAAAAAGAACATGACCGATTACGATGATTTTCGCCGAGCGGCGCTGCAGCAAACCGGCGTCTCATTTTGCAGCCGTCTGCACTTCGGTCGTCCCCTGGAAGGAGAAAAGAATTACTACATTCGCCTGGCGTATTCGGGAATCGATAAGAATGAGATTAAAGAAGGGCTCGGGAAACTCAAGGAATTTGTTGAAAGTTGATTTCCAAAGTTTCTCGGACGAGGTATCAGGTTTCGGGTGTCAGTGGTCAACTTTTCGGTTTGAAGAGTTGAATGCAAAGGTAATGCAATATAAATCCAAAGACAAGACTTTCGGTTCCTGATCCGCCTGCAGTCGCAAACCTTTAGTTTTTACCTATGTGCTGCAAAAAATGCCCCATGCACCCTATGCATCGAATCAACCTAACTTCCTTTCTCTCATTCCGATCATATTACTTGACAAATTAACTTGCACCACTTAAAATGACCATAGTCATTTGACCATGATAATATTATTGGGGAATGCCATGGAATCTCTATCAGTTTCTGAATTCAAGGCAAAGTGTCTTTCTGTTTTACAGGATGTCAACAAGCAGAAAAAACGGGTCATCATCACTAAACGAGGAAAACCAATTGCCGAAGTCATTCCTCATGAATCTGAAGAAAAAGAAATCCCTTTAGAGGATACTGTTGTATTTATGGGAGACATTATTTCACCGGTTGCCGAAGAAGATTGGGAGATTTTGAAGTGACGGCCGTACTTTTAGATACTCATGTTTGGATATGGCTTTCTTTAAAGAAACAAAAATCATTGTCCGGAAAGGCAAAAAAAGTAATAAAATCAGCAGATCAAAAATGGATTTCGGCCATATCCTGCTGGGAGCTGGCAAAATTGGTCGAAAAAAATAGAATCGGCTTCTCAATACCAACACTCACCTGGATCAGACGCTCACTCAATCAATACAATATTAATGTTGCCGATCTTTCTCCGGAAATTGCCGTAGAGAGCACCGTCCTTCGCGATTTTCATAAAGACCCGGCAAATCAAGTCATCACGGCGACATCCAGAATTTTGGGAATGCCCCTGTTGACATCGGATAGACAGATTTTAGAATTTCCAGAGGTAGATGCGATTTGGTAGCATACCGACTTTTCTGAAATTAGGACCAGTTACGGGCACTTAGTCCCGCATAACCAATGAAGATTCCCCGCAGCAAAGCTGACGGGGTATCGGTTACTGGAAAAAGATCTATTATATCGCAGCAAGCTGCGGGGAATTAGACCTTACAAAAAAGTAGTCTGTGCTTGCCCAGTTAAATAGCTTGAGGTTAATGGTTTTCATTTGCAGATCATGTCAAATTGAGCATCCTACCGGCTTTTATCTTAGGCTGGCTCCACACCTCAAACTAAGCTTTGAAAAATAAATATGAATCTCAAATCTTATTTAATAGGGTAAATCTGTGTGGGTCTGTGGCTAATTAAAAAAAGTGATATCGCTCATTCTTGAATCAGCTGCCCAGTCTCACCCCACCCATGAAGCCGATAGTAGTCTTTGAGCATAATTTCCATTTCCTCTTCAGTTATAACGTTACCGGAATCACTTAGTTTTTGGAAAACTCCTTCACTGCGGACTCAGCCGTATGCGGGCATTTGCGGTTGCCCGTAAAAAGTATGCGTTTAACCATTTTTGAGCCTATCACCGTTCCGGCCCCGGTTCTGCCAGCCGAACGCCAGTCCTTTGCCTCCAAGAATTTTTTCATAGATAGCATCCTCAATGGTGTCAAATTTAAAAATCTTCTGATTAAGATTGACTTTCAAAATTCTGCCGTAAAATCCGTTCGTGATATTTTTCCTTTTTGGTTGATCTATACAGGTTCCAGGGACCCTCTTGTCTGAATCCTGTTTACTAACTTTTGGATTCGCTCATCTGTCTTC
>JASFJP010000067.1:0-12014 GCA_050121225.1 Desulfobacterales bacterium | reverse complement strand
TGAGCGGTGCCGCCCCAGAGCTTGGCTGCAACAATGCGCCTGGAATAACAAGGTATTATCAAGAAAATGAATCAAACATTTCAATCCGTGCAGTGCTGGTGGGCCGATTATATATAAGTCGCCAGCATAAAAAAAATTATAGAGCGTTTGGATCAAAGCACAGGCGTTATGGATAACTCAAAGAAGGCTTGCAAAACCACTGATATCGGAACGTTATTCTGACAAACGCTCTATCTGTCAATAATTAAACACCAAAAGCCGGTGATTTGACGGATTGGTTAAAAATATTGCGGTTATCGTAGGGGCCTGGATCAGGCGAAGGGTTGGTTCTAGGGCTTCCTCTACTAAAAAAGGGCTCTTTGAATGAGATAGCCAATACCGCTAAAAATCCCTACATAAAAGGCCATGGAGAAGAAGGTATGAACCCAGGATTTTATATCCGTCTTATTCACGGTTACTGCTCCTTGGAAATGATTTGTGCTCAGACATCAATGTGTCTGTTTAGTTAATTATATACGCTATTCATTTTTTATGCCAACTTTTTCTGAGGGTCATTTTTCCTTTGGTAGGAGGGCAATGAGGAAAATGGTCAGCAGGGGTATGCAGGCGAGGATAGTTAAGATATGACGGATTGAGAACACATCGGCCAGCAGACCCGTGAGCGGTGTAAGCAACCCACCGATTCCATAGGCCAAGCCCGTCATCAGACTCGATGCCATGGATTTTCCGCGTGGGGCCATTTTCTGAGCCATGGCAACACCGAGAGGTATGGTGGCCATTACAAAAAATCCACTTAAGAATGCCCCCGGATATACCCAGTTTCCCGGCAGTAGAAGTAATAAGAACATACTAGGGGTTGTCAGGAAATGAGCTGCCAAAAAGACTGGTTTAAAGCCGATTCGATCCGCTAAATGGCCAGCCAGCAGTCCGCTGACCGCACCCGCCACCGTGAAAAGAGAAACTATGCTGCCGATAGATACCAGCGTATACCCTTCATTGGCGTATAAAACCGGTATAAACGTCAGATATGATTGACTGACATAAGAGCGAATCACCATCACCAACCAGATAACCAACACCGGTTTCCAGACCGGTCCAAACACTTCCTTGATCGAATCCAGCATACCTCTGTTTTGCATGCCTTCAACTTCTGGAACCGGCACTAACTTGTAAAGAAATGCCATTACGACCAGACCGATGGTCATTGACCATGGGGTAGCTTCAAGGCCGAACGAATCCACAAACCAGGTAATGAAAAGAGGACCCGTCCCAAAAGCCAGCGTGCCGCCCATGATAAAAATAGACATCGAGAAACCCAAATGACCTCCGGAATAGGGTGCGATCATTCCGGCCACCGTGGGATGAAACATGGAAGAACCGATTGATCCTATACACACGAAAAGGATCAACAGCCAGTACATGGGAGCAATTCCGGACAGTGAGATAAAAACGATCACAAGCAGCGGGCCTCCCAACGCAAAAAGCCGAGTTGGATATCGATCGGCCATGTATCCGACTGGCGGTTGGACAATGAAAGCCAAAAATCGGCTGAGCCCGGCAATTAAGCCGGCCTGAGCCAGATTCAACGAAAACTTTTCAATAAATAGAGGTAAAAGAGGGGTAATAAACGAATTGTAAAAATCTCCGATGTAATGAACTAGAGTCAGCGCCAAAATGATTTTGACGTCGTTATGGTGTTGTTTTAGAGCCATTGAATTTGGATGATACGGCAGGCGAGTTTGTATACCTAAAAAAGTTTGAAACAGCCAGTATGATGGTAACAGGGTTAAATCAATTAAAGCACGACCGCATGCTGGGATGGTGGCATTTTGTTCTTACGAAAAATTTAAAGTTGATCTCGTTATTTTCTAATTAGTGTTGAAACGACATCGATGAATTGTATGGGATTTACCGCTGTTCCAGTGATCTTGACCCCCCAGTGGAGGTGAGGTCCGCTGACTCTGCCGGTAGCGCCGGTGAGTCCAATTAGCTGACCTTTTTCAATTCGCTGTCCGGCAGTCACCTTGAGCTTGTCTAAATGAGCATAGATGGTAAATATCCCCGTTCCATGATCTATGATCGCCACATTGCCGGAATAAAATAGATTCTTGGCCATTCTAACCAATCCTGAGTTAGCGGCAAAGGCAGGGGTGCCTATGGCTGCGCGAAAATCGACGCCATTGTGATAGCTTTTTAATTGCCCGTTAAACACCCGTTTGTTACCAAATGGACTGGTTATTTCTTTATCAACAGGCAGTTGGAAGAGACCGTCCCATAATCTGGCTTTGCCGCCACTGGCATAAATGTGGTTGAGCTCCTGATGCTCGCGTCGAGCTCGTTCGCGATCCTTTTGGTTCGGATTAACGCGACGGGAATCGACCTTCAAAACATCTGTTTTATAGGCGCCGGCGATCACTTTAAGGGGAATCTGCTCGGCATAACTTGCGCCTTTTTCTGACCATTGAAGTTTGACAACCGCAGGGCCCGGTTTCGTGCGATACGGCATGCCGATCAGCGCGCAATAGAATCCTTCGTCCTTTGCAGGGTGATCGAATATGTCGTAGGTGCGCCCGCTAAATTTGATGTGCATACCTGTAATGGATGGTCTCAGAATTCCGGTGTTGATTTCCAGCAATAAAACATCACCATTGGTGACTGTGGTCGCCGACAGATGAACGGCAGGAGGCTGACCGTTTTGATGTTGTGCGCTGCCAGTCGTTGGTGAAAGCATTCCGACGGATACGATAATCGCGATGACGACGGCATATTTCATATTATAAATTTTACCTTTATCCCGCTCTCAAATAAGTCACACCGGCTTTGAAGATGATGAAACCCGGTGCCACCCAAAAGGTGGCGCCGGGCGTATACTCTAGCCTTTGATAATGCGAGGCAGCATCATTTGATGATGGGGACAGATAGATTTGGGATTTTGATAGGCAGCACCGGCAAAAGCGACCAGATACTTTCGAATTTCAGTCATTTTGGCAACTTCATCCACAAAGCCGTGTTGTGCGCAATAAACCGGTCGGGAGTAATCATTGTATTCCTGTACTAGCTTATTCATTTCTTCAATTACCGGTTCCAGAGGCCTAGCGGCATCCTTTTCTTTTACCAATCGGCGCGAAAAGCTTGCTGCTGCTGCGGTTTCACCGTGCATCACGTATATTTCGGTAGTGGCCGTGCCTAAAGTGAATGCGTTGTGCCGGTTGGCGGTGGGGCCGCCCATGATGTAATGGGCGGCTGCCGTTCCCTTTCTTAACACCACCAGCATCATGGGAACATCGGTCTGCTGAATGGAATAGATCAATGACTGGCCCAATCCCAGCAACTCGGCCTTCTCGGCGATGTCACCGACATCGATGCCGCTGGTGTCTTGAAACCAGATAATCGGTACCCGGTCGCGACCGCAATGGGTCACGAATTCATTCATTTTGATCAACCCCTGGCGGTACAGTTTACCGCCAATTCCCGGATACGGTGCATATTCAGGGTAATCTTCTCCGAAAAAACCCTGCCGGTTACCGATGACGCCCACTAAAAAACCGTCCATTTTCACGAGACCGGTGTACACCTCGGGGCCGTAATCCGGACGATACTCCATATGCTCGCTGCCGTCCACCAAACGAGACAGCACCTCGTCAAAGTTGTACATTTGTTTTTGATTGAAAGGAACCAGACGGTAAAGATCTTCGGCCGATAAACGTGGTTCTTGGGGTTCAGCAACGCGGAAAAATTTAGGTTTGTAGGCCGGCATGTCTTGCATGTATTCTTTCAGGCCGTCGAGGACCTCTTCTTCTGTTTCGTATACATAGCGAAAAAATCCGGTTTCATCGAAGTGGATTTTTGTGCTTCCCGGCGGTTCGACTTTATATTGTTTAGCAGCGGCAATCAATTGTTCGGCGCCATCAAGATCGAAGTAACCCTTAGGGGACATGCCGCTTAATATACCACCACCACCCACAGCGATATTGCAGTTTTTATGGGCAAAAAGGATGGTGGGGCTGATGCCCTGGTAACCGCCACCGGCTGGATTGGTACCGTAAATCCCGGCAAGAACTGGAATACCGTTCTGGTTGAGTTCTGCATGTCTGAAAAATGTGGTGCCCGATCCACGGCGGTCGGCGTAAAATTTTTCTTGCTCGGTCAATTTGACGCCACTGCAGTTAACCAGCCATACCAGAGGTATGTTCAGCCTTTTGGCCAAATCGGTGCACCTGAAAACATTTTCGGATTGTCCGGGAAGCCAGGCACCGGCAAATACTTTGTTATCAAAACCGATGACCACCGCCCATTTGCCGGCGATCTTGCCAAGTCCGTCGATCACGTTGTTGGTGCCCTCGACATTGTCGCTGGGATTGTAAAGGGTGTGCAACGAACACCAGGTTCCCTCGTCGATCAAGTAGTCAAGGCGCTGCCATATGGTCAACTGTCCACGGGCGTTAATTTTTTCCGTGGGTAATCCAGCGTTTTTTACCTTGTCTATGGCTTCATCAACCTTTCTTTCTACTTCTTTTAATAAGCCGACGTTTGCTTCGGTACTTTTGATTTGCCCGGCCTTTAACTCCTGGCCAAAATCAGTCATTTTTTCAAAGTAAGGTTTCATGTAGGTCCTCCCCCATTATAGAATATTTGTAAGCAGAATTGCCGCAAAACAACGTGAAAATGTATTTCATATACGAACACCGCAATAACGTCAAGGCTCTATAAACTCTATAATTTTTGTTTGAGCTTGACAATCATTTCTGCATCGAGTATCAAAGCATGTTGTTAAATTACCCGCAGTATATTATAAATCTATGATTACAGCGAAGGGAGGATGGAAGGAATGAGTAAGGAAATAGTCGCTCCGATGCCCGGTACCGTCATCAATATTTTAGTAAATGTAGGAGATGAGATTTTAGAATACCAGGAAGTAGTGATATTAGAGGCGATGAAAATGGAGAATGCCATCCCTTCGCCTGAGGCTGGAACCGTAAAAAAAATTAACGTTCAAGTCAATGACAAAGTTGCCACCAATCAAGTACTGATGGTGCTGGAATAAGAAAGTCGGTTCATCCTAATAACCCCTAAAAAGCCTATCTTTGCCGGAAGATGGCTTTTTAATTTTGCATGTTTTTCATCTGGAAGTTTCTCCTCGCGTGTCAACTCATAAATTCCATAAGCGTTATACCTACGCACTGATTTCAACTCGCGCTACCATTTTGAGGGCGGCGTCAAGCGTGTCCCCTTTGAAGCGAATATTTAAGGCCGCCTTTAGCATATCCTGGGAAATGACGGTGTCCAATTTGGCCAAAACGGCTAATGAGCCCAGCGCCCAATCCGGATTTTTTATACTCTGGGATGTTAGATCTACCCGATGAATATGGGCCTTGCTGGGCGGGACGTCAACACCTCCAACTTGCAGCACAAGCGTGTCCTCTTGCAAACCATCAAAGATGTCACGACGCCGGTCTACCCCTTCTTGACCTAAGGCTATGATGACGCTTGGATGCTCAATGCCGGTGTAGTCAATTTCCTCCGGCGACAGAATCAATTCACTGACGGACATGCCCCGGAGCACCGTGATGTTGTATTCATTTTTCTGGGTGGTCTTTAAACCGGCAGTCAGACCGGCAAGACACAGGATCTCACCGGCGGTGATAATACGCTGACCGGCGCTTCCGAGCAGAATAACTTCTTGGCGTCCAACTTGGGGTGGATTGCAAATTGCCTCGATTTTTAGAGGTTCACCTGCCGGTTTTTGGGCTTTTGCCAACTTACGGTAATTACGGCCATATTCTGTTCGGACATTTTCCGGCATAATTCCATCAAATGCTGGTTGATGTGAGAGCATCTCTTCAATCATTTTAGGCGTGAGACGGTTTTTTTTGGTATAGCGTCCCGGGCATACGCCCCATATGTCCATAACCGCAAAACCCTCATATTGGATCGCTTTTTGAATTTCATCCGCCAGATCGGTCCGATAGGCCGAACAACGGACGACATAGGGCGCTCCGGCCGATTTTGCGATTTCGCAGAGATTTAGCGGTTGTTCCAGGCAATTGAGAAAACCGGATCCTACGTGCGCATCCGTTGGTGTTGTTGCTGAAAACTGACCGCCCGTCATACCAAAATTGAAATTGTTTAAAATTATAAGGGTAACATCCAGATTGCGCCGACATGCAGCCAATAGATGGGCACCACCAATACCTTGGCCGCCGTCTCCCATGGTCACCACGACGTTTAATTCCGGTTTGGCCATCTTCAAACCGGTTGCATACGTCAATGCCCGACCATGTAAACCGTGCATTGCGTGGGTATGAAAGAAGGTATCGAAAAGACCTGAACAACCGATATCACTGACCATGACAATTTGATCGCCGCGCAGCCCAATATTTTGAAAGGCTTTTGCCAGGGTGTGAGTGATTCGGTCATGGGAGCAACCCGGGCAAAATACAGGTGGTCTATCAGCATTTAATAGACTATCCATTACTAATTGCCTCCTTGATCTGATCCGGAGTTATCAACCGGCCATCCATCCGCCCGAGAAAAGCGACGCGCTTATCAGGAAGAACACGCTGTACCTCGCAAACATACTGTCCAAGATTCATTTCTACGACGACGACGTGCTTGACGCTCTTGGCGGCGTTGCTGATCACACTCTCGGGTACCGGCCACAGTGTCTTAAGAATTAAGAGTGCGACGGGCGACTCCCGCTGACCTAGTTCTTTGAACACAGCTCTCGCTGCTCTGGCGGTGACACCGTAGGTGATGATCAGAGTATCCGCCTCGGGGCAATTATAGAAGTCATGAAACGAAAATTCATTGACAGTTGTCTGCAGTTTATTTTTCAATCGATTCAACATGTCAGCAATTTCGCTATGATCAGTTGTGATAAATCCATTCGCTCCGTGGGTTGAAGACGTTTGTCGTACCAGAACCTTTCCGCCAATAGGCAAAAATGCCGGTACCTGACTTTTTTTATCGGTCTGAAACGGAAGGAATGGCCGGTCGGATGGTGCCGCCCTCCGGTTGACAATTGCAGGGAATTTAAGGGCATCCATATTGACGCTTTCGCGAGTCATTGCAATTTCTTTGTTGGATGCGATAAATACGGGACAGCGGTACGTCTCAGCCAGATTGAAGGCATGGATGGTCAACGTATAGCAATCGGCTACGTTTACAGGACAGAGAACGATTACCGGCATTCCGCCACTGTTGCCCCATCGCAGAAAATTAATATCACCATCGGCTGCCCGGGTTGCCGAACCGGTCGAAGGCCCCAGTCGTTGCACATCAACGATAACAATGGGGATCTCGCTACCAACGGCAAACGATAACTGTTCACTGTAGAGACTGATTCCCGGTCCGGAGGTCGCCGTCATGACTTTAAAACCGGCCATGGATGCGCCGAGACAGAATCCGATGGAGGCGATTTCATCTTCACCCTGAATACAAACCCCGCCCAGAGTCGGCAGAAGTGCGAGCATATTGTTTAAAATAGTTGTTGCCGGTGTGATCGGATATCCGGCAAAAAAACGGCATCCGGCAGCGACTGCTCCACGGGCAATCGCTTCGTTGCCTTCCATTAAACTTGAGGCCATAGTTGCTCCTTTGGTCTTAGATTGCCTGAAAAATCCTATCGAATGATGATCATTTTGAACCAGGCAAGTTAGCACCATCTAAACCGGTGGGCAAGGGAATTGTTTTATTGTAAAGGTACGTTTACAGAATTGGAAATGACAAATTTTTTGGTATACTGAGGAAAGGTGTTCGCCCGTTAAAGCCTAAAAGCTCTGTCCTCCTGATCCTTCTCTTCCCTTACTCCTATTCTCCATTCGACTTTTTTCTTCTGAGGCTTCTTTTTTTCCTGCCATGGATAGCGGATACGTGAATGAAACGAGGCTTCAAGGGAATCTACCAGGCTCAGGACAATTTTGTTAAGATCACGCGATGTTAGGTCACATTCACTGAATTGACCATCAACGACTCGTTTTACAAGAATGAGACGAACCATTTTATCAAACTTCTTGCGGGTCGGATCCTGCATCGAGCGAGAAGCCGCCTCAACCGCATCGGCGACCATTAAAATTGCCGCTTCTACACTTTGGGGTTTTGGCCCCGGATAGCGGAAATCCTTGTCTTCGATGGTACCACTTGGATTAGCCTTGGCAGCGGCATTGTGAAAATATTCCATTAACTGGGTGCCATGATGTTGCTGAATCAAATTCATCACAACTTTGGGCAATCGATTTTCCTGAACGATTCGCAATCCTTTGCGAACATGGTTAATTATAATTTTGGCACTTTCGTGGGGGTCCAATGTATCATGGGGATTTTCACCATTGAATTGATTTTCGATAAAATATTTAGGATTCGTCATCTTGCCGATGTCGTGATAGTAAGCAGCGATCCTCAACAACTGTGTATTGGAGCCAATGGCTTCTCCCACTGATTGAGCCAAGTAGGCAACCGTCATCGAGTGTTGATACGTCCCCGGTGCCTTGGACAAGAGTTCTTTCAACAGGGGACGGTGAAGATCCATATAACGGTTGAGTTTGAAGGATGACGCCGTATGCGAGCTTATTTCTAACAAGGGCAACAATAGAAGGGCCAGCGGTCCCGCAATCAATCCACCGATAAATGCCCATGTGATATCAGTGACCAGTGCCGCATTGAATAATCCTAACAGGCCGGGGATCTCGACTTTGTGCAGACGGACGATTTGGGTGATCGCGGTCTGCCAGTCCATGTTAAAAAACATGACGATCAGTGCGTTAATGAGACCTACCAGAAATGATGGGATTAAAATTTGCAGCCGTTTTTTAAGTCCCGACGAAACCAGAACCGCCGTTAGACCGCCGAATGTGAAGAAGACCAAAACGTTATATATGGGTTCGGTAAACAGACTTACCAGCATGGCGCCCACCAAAGTGGTTCCCGTAGCCGTTATTTTTCCGTGGTTTAAAGAGATGATCAGAATGGGGAGAAGACAAAAGGGCAGAAAATAAAATGGAAACAGAGTTAGCACGAGGCAGCCCTTTAAAATCATCACCGTTATTATCAGCAGGGATAATAAAAATGGGTAAGGTGGACTATTGCGGGTTCCGTTAGCGAGTATTCTTGAAAGAAAAAGGTTATAAGACACCACAATGAAAAGAATGATAAACAAAATCCAAGGAATATCGCGATATAAATTTGAAATGTTGTCTTTTTGATAGGAATTTAGCAGCAGTAAATCTTTTTCATTCAGAGTCTTACGAATCGGTACCAGAACCTCACCCGGTTTATACGAAACTATTTTAGAAGGGAATTCTTGGTTGATTTGATCTAATCGTTTTTGGTTTTCACTCTGGTCGAATTCTAGATTGGGTTGAAGAGTTGCAAGAGAAACCTTTAGAACGGGATCCAGCACCCGTTTGTCAACCTGCCAGAAAAGTTGGCGAACTTTTTCTTCCACAAAAAGATGGGCTTTATCAAGGGCCATCAAATCATCAACAGAATGAGTAGCCATGCCATCAGAATTGGGATTTTGAATTTCGATGGTGCTCTTTCCCATGAGGTTTTGAGATTCGCTTAGTATTTTATTTTGAAGTACAGATTCCTCAATGGTTAGAATGCCGTCCAACAGGTTTTTAAGGTCGCGGTATTTGAGGATACCAAGGAGATCTTCTCGAGTCAGCGGCACCTCCAATTTCTCTTGCAGTATTTTTCTGAGATTCTCTATCCCTTGTTCTTTCTTGTTCTGATAGAGGATGAGCTCGTTCATAAACCACTTGAACTTCTGTTTGGAGGCTTCGACGTTTTCAGGTTTGAATCGATATACCGGTACATATTGGGCAAGCGCCTTTTTGCGGTTATCATCCAACGCCTCTGCCTGGTCGAAGCTGAAATCACGACGGGACCGAATGGTGAGGTTAATGATTTGATTGGGTTGTGGTGGCCAGAAATAGAGGTAAATATCCTCGACGGTGCAAGCCAGAATAGTTAAGGTGATAAGAATAAAGTTAAGCAACAGTCTCATGGCGGACGCATCCAAATTCCAGTTTGCCGGAAATAGCTTCGAAGCCCAATAATATAAGGCTGTGCGTCCAGAGTCAATCAAATCCGTTCAATTAGACGCATTTTTATGATCCCATACATCTCTAAAACCGATACGATGCCTATATTAAATTTGCCTCTGTGCTCCAAGGCATGCCGCGTGATTTTATAACTATCTGATATTGCTATATTTATATTGGCCGCCTTGATATTTTAGAGGTTATCTGTCATAATTAAGTTGATAAATTCATAATCTGGAAAAAGGTGGCCTGATATGTTGGGCAAAGCTTTAGGCTTGAGGAAAAAGCAGAAAAAGAGCGCCTCGGAAAGGGATGCCACCCGTGGTGCTGATATGATATCTCAGGTGGGTGATATATCAAAGATGATTTCGGCCTCGGGGCGAATTGGTCTTCAATCCCTCCAAAACCTGGCGAAGGTTTATAATAAACCGCAATTTATCCGGTTTATGGAACAACCCTCTTTTGTGGGATCATCGATCCGAGTGGGCTCGCTGTCATTGCATTCTCGGTCTCGAAGCTCTGAATTGAATCGAACCGTCATTTTTGAAGTTGAAGCCGCAGAAGAGACGTCATCGCCCTCTGAAACTTTAAAACATGCTGTCTATCCCCTGGTTAAAGGTGAATTTGCCAGCGGTGCTGTAAATCGATTCTCTATAGGTAGGGTTGACGGAAACGACATGGTCATGCCTGATTATGCCATATCCAAAGAACATGCTTTCATCGAGATTCGAAGGGGGCGGTATTTACTCAAAGATAACACATCCACCAACGGTACCAAGCTCAATGGGAAACGCGTTGAAGACAAACCGGTGGGACTTGTAGATGGAGATATCGTCAGCTTTGCCCGATATGAATTCACGTTTCTCTTTCCCGAGTCTCTTTTCGATATGCTTAAAAAAGCTTAACACCGTCATTATTTGTCAAGTTCCATTCTGATTGCCCGACCTATTTTTTGTAGAAGGTATGGCTTTTTCACATAGATGCCCGCTCCCAGTTGCTGAGCTTCTTTGACACGTATTGACTCGGAATACCCGCTTGCGATTATGGATTTCTGACATGGATGCAGTTTTAATATTTGTTTGTACGTCTCAAGCCCGTCCATACCGGGTTCCATGATCATATCGAGCACCAGCAGATCGGCGGTGTGGTCATTCATGTATTTCACGGCTTCTTCACCGCTCGGAACGCTCGTAACTGAGTATCCCAACTTTTCCAGCATCTCGGTAGCTATCTGACGCTGTTCATTGATATCATCCACGACGAGAATGGATTCACCGTTGCCCATAATATCCTCCATGGGCATCATGTCGCTGTCGATAGCGAAGTCTCTGCGGGTGACTGGAAAATAAAGCGAGATTTTAGTTCCTTTTCCTTCAGTGCTCTTTACGTCAATGTAACCCCGATGATCTTTCACAGTTCCCCAAACCACCGCCATGCCAAGCCCGGTTCCGCTTCGCCCCATGGCTTTTTTGGTGTAGAAGGGCTCGAAGACCCGCTCTATATCTTCTGGAGCTATTCCGATTCCGGTATCCATCACACTCAATATCGCGTAATCGCCTTTATCGATATCGTCAAAACCATTTTTAATTTTGTCCATATGTCGGTTTTCAGTGGAAATGACAATATTCCCCCCGTGCGGCATCGCTTCTGCGGCGTTTGAAATCAAATTCATGATAGTTTTAGAAAGGTGTACCGGAGAACCCAAAATGTTTAGCAAATTTTTATCCAGATTTTGATCTATGGTTAGGTTAGGATGATTTAGTTCTAATTTGGCGTGTTCAGGGCTCATCAGGTAATCAGAAATTACATGATTTAAATTGAGGGCTTCGGTGGCTTCCACCCCTCGTCGGGCAAGGGTTAGCAGATCCTGCACTATCGCGGCGGCCCTCTCGCCCGATTTTTGAATGGTTATTATCGGTTTTCGAAGAGGGCTGGCTTCCGGCAGATCCATTAACAGCAATTCGGGATAAC
>JASFJP010000066.1:0-12023 GCA_050121225.1 Desulfobacterales bacterium | reverse complement strand
AAAGAACAATTGGCGCTGTACCAGCTGATTTGGCGACGATTTGTAGCTTCGCAAATGGCTCAAGCATTGATCAATCGGGTATCAGTTTCGATAAAGGCCGGGGCTTATTTGTTTACAGCGAGCGGGGCATCCGTTAAGTTTCCTGGTTTTATGGCACTTTATATGTCGGTAGATGACGAAATGGAGAGTGAATCCGAACAAAAAAGGCCGAAATTGCCGAATATTGTCGAAGGCACGATTCTCAAACTTGACAAACTGGACCCGAAGCAGCATTTCACAATGCCGCCACCGAGATTCTCGGAAGCCTCACTGGTAAAAGAGCTGGAAGAAAACGGTATCGGCCGACCCAGCACCTATGCGACCATTTTGTCAACCATCCGGACCAAAGAATATGTGAATCTCATCAGAGGATATTTCAGACCAACCGAACTCGGATTTATTGTAAATGATCTTCTAGTGGAAAATTTTCCAGAGATATTCGACGTTGAGTTTACTGCCAAGATGGAGGAAAATTTAGATCGGGTAGAATCTGAAGAACTCGCATCTTTGGAGGTTTTAACCCGCTTCTACGCTCCATTCAAAAAAGATCTTGACTCTGCATCCGATGGAATGTTGAGTGTCAAAGGAGTTGGGGTGCGCACCGATTTGAACTGCTCTCAATGCGGCAAACAACTTCGTATCAAGGTTGGCAAAAACGGGCATTTTCTGGCATGCAGCGGCTATCCTGATTGCACCTATTCCAGTGACTATACTCGCGATGAAAGAGGTTTTATTCACCCCGTAGAGCACACCGAGGACGAAATTTCGGACAGGTCCTGCGAAAAATGCGGCAAACCGATGGTCGTAAAACGCGGAAGATACGGAGATTTTCTGGCCTGTAGCGGTTATCCGGAATGTAAAAATACCCAATCCCTAAGTTCCAATGGATCGGGAAAATCCATTGGGGTTCAATGCCCTGAGGAGGGGTGCACCGGTGAAATAGTAGAACGAACATCGAAACGCGGTAAAACGTTTTATGGCTGCAATCGCTTCCCGGACTGCACGTTTGCCACTTGGAACAAACCGATCAATCGTGAATGCCCCCTTTGTAGCGCCAAATTCTTAGTAGAAAAAAACACTAAAAAACAGGGGACATTTATCACCTGCCTTACAGATGGCTGCGGATTCAAAGAAAAAGCTTGACAATCTCTTTTGATCGCGTTAGGACGTTCTGAATTCACAAATCGGAATCCATCATGAATAACGTTATTGCCATTCTCTGCCTTATTAGTATTCTACTCGTCCTCATCGGTGATGGGGACAGGGGGTGGTAATGGCATAACCGCAGCTTACAACAAAAATAAAAAATCCGTTATCAGCCCCCGAAAGCAGATAGCGGATTTTTTTTTAATGGGGAAAAACTATGAAAATGACCGGTGCACAAATTTTGATTGATGTACTCAAGAATGAGGGTGTTGACACGATATTTGGTTTTCCGGGTGGGGCTGTCATTGATATATATGATGCTCTATCCAAAACAGACATTCGCCACGTTTTGGTCCGCCATGAACAGGGCGCGGTGCACGCGGCAGACGGCTACGCCCGTGCCAGCGGCCAAGTGGGCGTATGTCTGGTGACCTCCGGGCCGGGGGCCACCAATACGGTTACTGGAATTGCATCGGCATTTATGGACTCCATACCTTTGGTGGTACTCACGGGCCAAGTACCCACCCACCTAATCGGCAACGACGCCTTTCAGGAAGTAGACATCGTGGGTATCACCCGGCCATGCACTAAACACAATTACTTGGTAAATTCTACCGAAGAACTCGGCAAAACCATGAAGGAAGCTTTTTTCTTGGCCAAATCTGGTCGTCCGGGTCCGGTTCTGGTAGATATTCCCAAAGATGTTGCCAACACATCCATCGATTATAGGCCTGTAGAAGATGTTCGGCTTAAATCATACAATCCCACATATAATCCTAACATGAAGCAATTAGGGAGAATTATATCGCTGGTAGAACAATCTAAACGACCCATTATCTTCGCTGGTGGAGGAGTTATTCTTTCGAAAGCAGCTAAAGAACTCACTGAATTTGCTCACAAAGCTCAAATACCGGTGACCACATCATTGATGGGGTTAGGAGCCTTTCCGGGCTCCGATCCTTTATCGCTTGGCATGATCGGGATGCATGGAACTTACCGAGCCAACATGTGCACGGCGGCCTGCGATTTACTAATTTCCGTCGGTGTCCGTTTCGATGATCGAGTTACTGGAAAAACCGACGCATTTGCCGCTCAAGCCAAAATCGTTCATATTGATATCGATCCTACCTCCATCCGAAAAAACATCCCGGTAAGTATTCCTGTGGTAGGAGATTGCAGGGTCAGCCTGCAGCACTTGAATCGACTTATCGATGACGTTGAGCTGGGGGATCTTAAACAAAACCGTAAAGACTGGTTTGGCCAAATAGATCAATGGAAAAACACCAACCCTCTGGCCTACCATCAGGAAGAAGCAATTAAGCCTCAATATGTGGTCGAAAAGCTCTGGGAACTGACAAATGGACAGGCGATAATTACGACTGAAGTTGGACAGAATCAAATGTGGGCTGCTCAGTACTACCATTTCGATCAGCCGAACCATTTTATTACCTCAGGGGGCTTGGGATGTATGGGATTCGGACTTCCAGCGGCAATTGGGGCCCAGATCGCCCGTCCGGATAAGATGGTGATAGACATTGCCGGTGACGGAAGCATTCAGATGAATATCCAGGAAATGGCTACCGCAGTGCAATGCTGTTTGCCGATAAAGGTCGTCATTTTAAACAACGGGTATCTTGGCATGGTTAGGCAGTGGCAAGAATTGTTTTACGACAGACGCTATGCATGCACCGCATTGGATCACTCTCCCGATTTTGTAAAGCTAGCCGAAGCCTTTGGCGCAATGGGGCTCAGAGCGACGAAACCCGAGGAGGTTGAATCGGTGTTATCAGAGGGCCTTTCAAGTACACAACCGGTAATCATGGATTTTATCGTCGAAAAGGAGGAAGGCGTTTATCCGATGGTGCCGGCCGGAGCTCCAATTACTGAGATGTTACTTGTCTAGGGTTATATTATTTGTGTGATAGATGTGAGAACATATTTGTTGCGCTTACAAAACTAAAGCTATCTGATGTCGGTTTTTGGGGTCAGATGGGTAAGCAATTTACTAGCTATCATTGGTTTTCATGGGCAAAATCCCAACCATAAATCGCTCAAAATGAAAGAAGAAAAACACATTATGACCATGCTGGTGGACAATCAGCCGGGAGTCCTCTCCCGGGTGGTCGGGTTGTTTAGCGGTAAAGGCTTCAATATTGAAAGTCTTTGTGTTGCTGCGACCATGGATCCAAAAGTTTCAAGGATTACAATTGTTACCAAGGCCAACCCACCGGTGATTGAACAGATTGAAAAGCAGCTGAGAAAGTTGATCAACGTTATTAAACTTCGCGATATGACCGGACCCAAAGCCGTCAAGAGAGAAATGGCAATAATTTGTGTCCGGGCCAAGCCGGAATTTCGAGCCGAAATTCTGCGGATCGTAGATATTTTCAGGTGCAAGGTTATTGACGTCGGTCTTGAGCATTACATTATTGAGGTAACTGGAGATGAAGGGAAATTATCTGCTCTGTTGAATCTCCTGAAGCCGATGGGAATCAAAAAAATAGCCCGAAGCGGTGAACTGGCTCTCTATAGAGAACCGAAATAATTTCCAACTAGCAAAAACGTCCAAATAAAAACTATAAAATCGTGAGGTATGAGATGGCAAATTTCAATTTCGGCGGTGTGGTCGAAGAAGTCATTACATCTGAAGAATTTTCATTACAACGAGCTAGGGACGTCCTGCAGAACGAAACCGTCGCTGTCCTGGGATACGGTGTTCAGGGTCCGGGACAGGCCCTGAACATGCGCGACAACGGCATCCGTGTAATCGTGGGGCAGCGTAAAGGTGGAAGATCATGGGATCGAGCGGTTGAAGACGGGTTTCTGCCGGGCGAGACGCTCTTCCCTTTGGAAGAAGCCGCCAGTAAGGCCACGATTATTCAATTTCTGCTTTCAGACGCCGGCCAGGTCGCCACATGGCCAAAGGTCAAAGCGTGTCTGGATGAAGGCAATGCTCTCTATTTTTCACACGGCTTTGCAATTGTCTACAAGAACCAAACGGCAATCATTCCACCGAAGAACGTTGATGTCATCATGGTCGCACCGAAAGGATCCGGCCGGACCGTGCGCACCAATTTTCTAGACGGCAGCGGCATTAATTCCAGCTTTGCGATATTCCAGGATTTCACGGGTAACGCCAAAGAAAGGACTCTGGCTCTTGGCATTGCCGTTGGATCCGGCTATCTGTTTCCCACCACTTTCGAAAAAGAGGTACACAGCGATTTAACCGGAGAGCGCGGTGTATTGATGGGATGCTTGGCCGGAGTCATGGAAGCCCAGTATCAGCTGCTACGCAAACACGGTCACAGCCCGAGTGAAGCATTTAATGAAACTGTGGAGGAGCTTACCCAGAGCCTGATCAGACTTGTAGCGGAAAACGGCATGGATTGGATGTTTTCCAATTGCTCAACTACCGCACAGCGGGGAGCCCTGGATTGGGCGCCAAGGTTCAAAGAAGCTGTGACACCTATCTTTGATGAGCTTTATGAAAAAGTCATCACAGGTGAGGAAACCCGGCGGGTGCTTGATGCGAACAGTGCCCAGGATTATCGGGAAAAACTGCAAAAAGAGCTGGATGAAATAAAAAACTCGGAAATGTGGCAAACGGGGTCAACGGTCCGATCATTGAGACCGGAAAACAGAAGACGGTGAGCATTGTGCAACGCCGAAAAATTTAAATTGCTATTCCAAAATACTACATAGAACCTATGCTCAATGCCACTTGCCAATAACTTGGAGAAGAATATGCAACCGATTATTCTATACGATACGACCCTGAGAGATGGAACCCAAGGCGAAAACATCACCTTTTCAGCGGAGGAAAAAATAAAAATCGCCTTGAGACTGGATGACATTGGGGTCCATTATATCGAGGGTGGATGGCCAGGTTCAAATCCTAAGGATATGCAGTTTTTTGATCTCGCCAAACGGATTACATTTAAACATAGCCGCCTGGCTGCCTTTGGATCAACACGCAAGCCGGGAATAGAACCGGATGCAGATGACAATCTCAATGCCCTTCTCGCCAGTGAGACACCGACCGTAACGATTTTCGGTAAAAGCTGGGATCTACATGTTGAAGCGGTGATGAACAACAGTCTGCAAGAAAATCTGGCAATGATCCGCGATTCCGTCAAATTCCTAAAATCAAAAGGACGTGAGGTCATTTACGACGCCGAGCATTTTTTTGACGGATATAAAAACAACAGTGACTATGCCCTAGAGACCTTGTCCGCCGCTTTTGATGGCGGCGCAGATTATATTGTGCTTTGTGATACCAATGGAGGCACCCTGCCCTTTGAAATTGATGCCATCATCCAAGACGCGACTCAATTTCTAAATTCCTGTGGTCTCACGCGGGAACCGGGCGCTGGCACAACGCTCGGAATTCACGCACATAACGACTGCGGCATGGCGGTCGCAAATTCCATCACCGCTGTGCGCTCGGGAGCCGCAATGGTGCATGCAACCATCAACGGATACGGTGAACGCTGCGGTAATGCCGACTTGACATCGATTATCCCGATTCTCCATCTCAAAATGAAACGGCCCTGCATATCCAGTCAAAACCTTAAGAAACTAATAACGCTTTCCCGTTTTGTCAGTGAGACTGCCAATCAGGTTCCGCTTAACAACCGTCCCTTTGTCGGCAAAAGCGCGTTCGCCCATAAAGGCGGAATCCATGTAAGCGCAATAATGAAAGTCCCCAAGGCCTACGAGCACATGGACCCGGCATTGGTTGGAAACGAACGACGGGTTTTGGTCTCCGATCTATCCGGAAAAAGCAATATAGAATACAAAGCTAAGGAACTCGGTGTTGAACTCGGCCAAAATGGTTATGACAGTAGGAAAATTGTATCGGAAATTAAACAGCTCGAGCAGCAGGGATACCAATTTGACGTAGCGGACGGGTCGTTTAAAATATTGGTTGAAAAATACACCGATCAATTCGATCCCTTATTCGAACTGGAGTCGTTCAGAGTAACTATCGAGAAAGATAAAGAAAAGCCCTGCACCGCGCATGCGACGGTTAAAATATCCGTAGGAGGCAAACAGGAAATTACGGCGGCAGAAGGGTATGGGCCGGTTAGCGCACTGGACAATGCCTTACGTAAAGCGCTTGACAGATTTTTTCCCGATCTCGATACCATGCGCTTGGTAGATTTTAAAGTACGGGTTATAGATGGAACCCGAGGCACGGCTGCCAAGGTCCGGGTCCTGATTGAATCACGGGATCAAGATCAGATCTGGAGTACAATAGGCGTATCCGAAGATATCATTGAAGCCAGTTGGCAAGCACTAGCGGATAGCTTCCAATACAAACTGGCCACCGAAAAACGTATACGTGGCGGACAGATACACGAACAGGAAGAATTGCCCATATTTAGCAAGTAAGGAGTAAACCATTGATAAAAAAGGAAGGTAAATACGCCGCAGGAGCAGCCACTGCAAAGCTCTTGCGGCCCATGCTCCCGGATCGGGTTGAGTAGCGCAATCCCAAACCTTACAAATTGGAATGCAAAAAAAGATCACATTTTGCTTAACCATTCAAACAAATACTGAGGGAGCAACCAATGACCGAACGTGTAATTGTTTTTGATACGACGTTAAGAGACGGTGAGCAATCACCCGGGGCCAGCATGAATGCCGCCGAAAAAATGAGACTCGCAACTCAACTGGAGAAATTGGGAGTCGATGTTATGGAAGCCGGTTTTCCAGCAGCTTCTGAAGGTGACTTTGAGGCGGTTTCTAAGATTGCCGGCAAACTCGTAAAATCCGAAGTGGCTGCCTTGGCTCGCACATCAAAAGAAGACATAGACCGCGCCTGGCAAGCCATTAGCCACGCCGCCAAACCACGCATCCACACCTTTATTGCTACATCGGATATTCATCTAAAGTACAAATTGAAGATGACGAGAACCGAAGTGATAAACGCTGCGGTTGAAGCGGTCAAACATGCCAAATCCTATACCGACAACGTTGAATTTTCCGCAGAAGATGGATCGCGGAGCGATAGAGATTTTCTCTGCCGGGTTTTCGAAGCAGCAATTGAAGCCGGTGCCACAACGGTAAATCTTCCGGACACTGTCGGATATGCCGTGCCGGAGGAATTTGCAGATCTGGTCAGCTATGTCAACAGTCATACCTCTAACATTCACAAAGCCACATTAAGTGTCCATTGCCATAATGACCTGGGGCTGGCGACTGCCAACACCATCTCGGCGATCAGGGCCGGGGCCAGACAAGTGGAGGTTACCATCAACGGCATCGGTGAAAGGGCCGGAAACACATCCCTGGAAGAAGTCGTTATGGCCCTGCATACCAGATCAAATTTTATGGCCACATCCACCGCCATAAAGACCGAATATATTCATCCGACCAGTCGTCTGGTTAGCATGATTACAGGAATCATGGTGCAACCGAATAAGGCGGTTGTCGGCGCCAACGCATTTGCTCATGAAGCCGGTATTCATCAGGACGGTGTCCTCAAAAATCCAATGACCTATGAAATCATGAAGCCCGAGACCGTCGGTCTCAGTACCAACAAGCTTGTACTGGGAAAACATTCAGGCAGACACGCACTGCGCTCCCACCTAAAGCAAATGGGCTATGATCTATCCGATGAGGAACTCAAACTCGTTTTCACTAAATTTAAAGAACTGGCAGATAAGAAAAAGCACGTGGTGGATGAAGATCTCGAAATGATCGTCACCGAAGGAATACTGAGGACGGCTGAGATCTTCCAACTTGAATATTTACATGCAACCGCTGGCACTACGGTTCTTCCCATGGCCAGCGTGAAGCTGAAAATAAACGGTAGATCAGTGCAAAGCGCCGGTTATGGGAACGGCCCGATTGACGCGGCATATAACACCATAGCAAAGTTAACTGGAACGGGATCGGAGCTTCTAAGGTTTTCAATCAGTGCGCTAACCGGGGGCACTGATGCCCAGGGAGAAGTCATCGTGCGCTTACGG
The DNA here is from genome assembly GCA_050121225.1 of Desulfobacterales bacterium. Lineage (GTDB taxonomy): Bacteria > Desulfobacterota > Desulfobacteria > Desulfobacterales > JAFDCJ01 > JAFDCJ01. The sequence continues at coordinate 3,861 of JASFJP010000066.1, read as the reverse complement.
GAGAATGGATTAATCGCCCTGGGGAAAGGTGCTGACCCGGATATCATTACGGCCAGTGCGAAGGCCTTTGTCAACGGCCTGAACAGGTTGGAATATTTAAAAAATAATCCGATTCAAGAAGCTGCAGTATTGTAGTCAATAACGGCGTATTACCTGAAACTTGCATGAAAATTAAGGTATTAAAATACTCACGGGATTGGGATAGCAAATTTTATTTTTACTGATCTCGAGGCCCTGTTTGCTATTATGCTCCCCTATGAGCGAGTTTCACATCTCCGCGAAGCGGGTTATCTTCAACGCCACTTTAACATACTTGAGCTTTTGGGATAGCCGTAAAGCAAAATTTACCCCTTAGTTGCATAAACAACATGGCAAAGATAAGATAATGGACCGCAATTATTGCCAATATCATTGCAAACGGACAAATTCTTGTATACCCCCGTTTGTGAATTCGAATGGTGGGGTAGATTTTGCCATGTTGTTTCCCCCTCGGGAAAGCCGGAGGACTTCAGATTCTGCGTTGCTGAGGGTTCGAAGTAAAGAACTACGACTTCACCCTCAGACGCCTTGACTCTGAAGCCCTCCGGCTTTTGCAACGTTGGGGTTTACGTATCCAAGGTCCCCACAATCGTTTTAATCCCGGGGATATCTCTCTCCCTGAGATAAGTTTCAATACCATCAATAATATCGGTGGTCGCACAGGGATTGACAAAATTTGCGGTTCCGATCTGCACAGCCGACGCCCCCGCGATAAAAAATTCTAGTGCGTCTTCCGCACTCATGATGCCACCGATTCCAATGATCGGTATTTTGGCAACTTGTGCCACCTGCCAAACCATCCGAACCGCTACCGGTTTAATTGCCGGTCCGGAGAGTCCGCCTGTAATGTTGGCAAGTTTGGGGCGGCGGGTTTCGATGTCAATTGCCAAACCGGTGATTGTATTGATCAACGATAAGCAATCTGCTCCGGCATCTTCCACCGCCCCTGCGATCACGGTGATGTCGGAGACATTCGGAGTTAGTTTAACAATCAGCGGTTTGGATGTTTTTTCCCGAACTTTTTGGATAACGCTGAAAGCCGAAGTAGGATCGACTCCGAACGCCAGTCCTCCTGCTTTGACATTGGGACATGATATATTGACTTCAATGGCGTTGATGCCTTCGAGATCATCTATGCGCCCGGCCAGTTCCATGTATTCTTCTTCGAGTTTGCCATAAATATTGGCAATGATCGGCGGATTGAGACGCTTCAGGAACGGCAGCTTGTCTTCTACGAACGTTTCAAGACCGACATTTTCAAGCCCGATGGCGTTGAGCATCCCGCAGGAGGTTTCAACAATTCGTGGCGGCGGATTGCCTCGGGTGGGTGAAAGAGACAATCCTTTAACGATGATGGCGCCGATACGGTTTAAATCAACCAGGTGATCAAATTCCCTGGCATAGCCGAAGGTTCCCGAAGCTGTCATCACAGGGTTTTGAAGTTCAAGTCCTCCAACGTTCATTGATAAATCTGGTTTTGTCGTCATACCTCAACTTTAACGTGAGCTATCAGTGCCTCCTGTTTATATAAAACTTGGTTCGCTTCGCTCATTCCGCTTACAACGGGAGAATAATGGCACGGGCCCGATGTAATATTGGTTTTTTTCATCGCGTTGAAAAATATCAGAATGCATGCGATAAGCCTATCATTTAGCTGCTTCCTTATTCATATAAGAGTCGTTTCTGCCTCAGCTGCGGAAAACATGCCACCGATTGCAGGGATAGTGACACAAGAAACATCCGCTATCGGTGTTCTTTGCAGACAACGTGCTACCAAAAAAGTCTTCTGAAATAACCTTCGAAAAATTAGCTTGCTCGGGCAAAGATTTTCGTTTGTTTTCGGAAATCCGGGCGACAACCTCATTTTCTGAGCTTAGGACCATGCATGGGGCTGGCATGCAGGAAGTTCAAGTTGGAATTGAAGCTTTTAGTTTAAAATTACTGAAAAAACTAAATAAAGGTGTTACTCCTATTCAAAACATCGAAATCATGAAAAACTGTGAAATCCTGGGAATAGTCAATGCCTCGAATTTAATCATTCATTTGCCCGGCAGCGATGAACAGGATGTGGCCGAGACAATGCGAAATATTGAGTTCGTCTTACCCTATCGACCCCTCAAAACCATCAAATTCTGGTTGGGATTAGGCAGTCCTATATATCAGCATCCAAAATACCCAATGTTAAATTATAATCCTGTGGGAATTTTTAGTCACAATTTTACCCATCGTTCTACATAGTCAGGAGTACTGATGTCAGGCCAAGCAGCCTCATATCACATTAATATCATAATTGATTCATGTCTTATCAGCTACTGGCACATGTCTTGCTTATCATCAGTGGTGCCTGGCCAGGCGCATCAAGGTTATTGGAATGCAACTTACTTTCACATTCGAACATTAAAGCATTTAATACCCGCGCCTGGTCACGGCAATTTTAGAGTAATTGGACGTTAATTCTATTTTTGAGCTTTTACAAACGGAAAAATATCGGTGTAACCCGCAATATCGGTAATCAAAAGGATGAGGAATACGATAAAGGAAACAATCAGCAACGTAACAAAAAAGTCACCACCTGAAGGAAGCTGATCCAATTTATCAGCAATCTGCGCGGCTTCTGAGTCGGTAAGACTGTCAATCCGATATTTTGCCTCTAGGGGGTCAATACCCTGGTTAATCAATGCGTTCTGAACATCCTCTCGTGCTAAAAGGTGATTGAGATAGGCCCTGGCTTCATTTCCCCGGGACTCAATCAAGACCGTTTCTGTTTCGATCATTGCCGCCAAAGCGGATTGAAATACTCCGGAAATCAGCAGCATGAAGATGGACATAAAGATTCCCACAGGTTTTATTCTTTGTCGAACTAGCTTCATTCGCATACCTCCCTTTCAATATTGAACAGTTAAGTCCCGTACTATGTTAATCCTCTTAATTTCTATTTGATAAAAAATCAATCATTTAATATAAATTTTACTATACTCGCGTCGATTGAAGCAAGAAAAGCCTACCCTGTCACACGAAATCAAACTGACCATGCTGAGAAAAGGCGTTGCAGTTATTGGATCAACAACCATCGATAAAATCGTTAGAGACGATAGGATCGTCTTTCGACAAGGCGGTGTCACAACTTATTCAGGCCTGACGTATCGCAAGCACGATATTCCCACAATTGTTGTCAGCAATGTGGCCCCAAAGAATAGTGCTGTTCTGGATAGGTTGACCGAGAGACATATTGTCGTTTTCGGTGGACGCTCGGACCACACAACGCACTTCGTGAATGAGATTGTAGGAAAAGATCGGCTCCAAGAACTGCACTGGAAGGCCAGACAGATCAAACACGATCAAATTGTCAACATCATGAACAAAGTCGACGCAGTGCACTTTGGCCCTCTGCATCCAACGGATATCGAATCAAAAACATTTACCCATCTGAAAAAATTTAATGTATCGATATGGTTAGATGCTCAGGGGTACACGCGAAAAGTAATAGACAAAAGAGTATATCCATTTGTCTCGAAGCGTCTATCAGCCGCGTTGATGTTAGCCCACATTGCCAAAGCCAATGGCTCTGAATTACGTGTCATCCTTGATTTCTATCATATGAATTTAGAGCAGTTAATGCGTAGGTTTAAGATCGAAGAATTCGTGGTTACGTTAGGGAAAGACGGCGGTTATGTAAGGACCCAAAGCGGGCAGGAACTCCAATATAACGCCGTCAAAGCAAAATCAGTACATGATCCAACCGGAGCCGGCGATGTTTTTTTTGCCGCATACACGATATGTCGTTTTTCACAAAGGAGCAGCATCGCAGATGCCTGCTGTTAT
>JASFJP010000065.1:0-12111 GCA_050121225.1 Desulfobacterales bacterium | reverse complement strand
TGAAATTCGTCTTTAAGGTCAACGCACACAAGATTCAAGCTTAGACTAAATTTCAATCTTTATTGCTTAAAGTCTTAATTGTGATTTCTTTGCATTTTATGTAAAAACTTCTTTCACTACGAAATCGCAAAGGCACGAAATTTATCCTATTGCATCTTCGTGTTTTCGTGCTTTTGTGATCAATTTATCCTTTTTGATTCCCCGACAAACCGGGATTTCCGCTGCGTTACAACCGGTTTGTCGGGGTCATGGAGCTATTATGCAAAATACAGACTATAAAAAAACGATCAAGATCCGGGGCAGCGAGTTTTATATTTACAATATCAATGCCCTCGAAGCGCAAGGAATCGCCGACGTTCAACCTCTGCCGTTTTCAATAAAAATCCTGGTTGAAAATCTGTTGCGGAAATTAGACGGACGGGTTGTTAAAGACGAGGACCTGCTGAATATCGCCAGATGGGAAAAACACTATGAAACACCCCAGGAGATTCCCTATCACCCGGCACGCGTCCTGATGCAGGATTTTACCGGGGTCCCGGCGGTTGTGGACCTTGCGGCAATGCGTGATGCGGTCAAGGAGCTAGGTGGGGATCCTGCCAAAATCAATCCATTGGTGCCGGTCGATTTGATCGTCGATCATTCCGTGCAGGTGGATTACTTTGGCACCCTGGATGCTCTGACTAAAAATGTGGCCAAAGAATACGAAAGCAACTCCGAACGCTACGAACTACTTAAATGGGCTCAAAAAAGTTTCGATAACTTTAGTGTGGTGCCGCCAAATTCAGGGATATGTCACCAGGTCAACCTGGAGTATTTGGGACGGGTGGTTATCGTCGAGGGCCGTGGCAACGGCGCGGTGGCCTATCCGGATACCCTGGTCGGCACTGATTCTCACACGCCAATGATAAACGGTATCGGCGTTATGGGCTGGGGTGTCGGCGGCATTGAGGCTGAAGCGGTCATGCTCGGCCAACCCTATTACATGTCAATTCCGGAAGTCATCGGTGTAAAGATGATTGGCAAATTGCAGGAAGGTGTGACGGCGACGGATTTGGTGCTTACGGTTACCGAGATGCTCCGAAAACACGGCGTCGTTGAAAAATTTGTCGAATATTTCGGACCGGGCATGAAGCATTTGTCGGTTACCGACAGGGCCACCATCTCCAATATGACACCGGAATATGGCGCCACCCTCGGATTTTTTCCGGTGGATGAGAAAACCATCGACTATTTAATAATGACTAATCGGGAACAGCAAGCCGAAATGGTTGAGACCTGCGCCAAGGAACTGGGCCTGTTTTATACTGGCGACGAGGAACCCGAGTATACCGAAGTACTCGAGCTGGATCTTGGCCAGGTGATGCCCTCCGTCGCCGGACCTGCCAGACCCCAGGATAAAATCACCCTCGGCGATTTGAAACCTAGTTTCGCCACAATACTTGGATGCGAGTATAAAAGAGATACTGATGTTGAGCATATTTCCCAATACCATGACGAATCCGGCAGCCGGACTTCACGGCCGGAAGCTTGCCTCCCTAAAAAGAAAGTCTGTAAAATCATTATCAACGGCCAGGAGATAAAACTGTGCGACGGGAATATCGTTATCGCTGCCATTACTTCATGCACGAATACCTCCAATCCGTTTGTGATGCTGGGGGCTGGATTGGTGGCCAAAAAAGCTGTCGAAAAAGGATTGCAGGTCCCTTCATTTGTGAAGACATCCCTCGCACCCGGCTCGAAAGTGGTTATGGATTATCTCCAGGATGCCGGCCTCGTGCCTTATCTGGAAAAGCTCGGTTTTCATCTGGCCGGATTTGGCTGTACGACGTGTATCGGCAATAGCGGCCCGCTACCGCCGGAAATTGATGCCGCTATTGCCCAAAATGATCTGACGGTTGCAGCGGTCCTTTCCGGAAATCGCAATTTCGAGGCCCGTATCCATCAAAGTGTGAAGGCTAATTTCCTGGCGTCACCTATGTTGGTGGTGGCGTTTGCGCTTGCTGGAAGCATTGATGTCGATTTGACCCGTGAACCTGTGGCCCTGGATTCCAACGACCAACCAGTGTATCTAAAAGATATCTGGCCGAGTACCCAAGAAATCGAAGAACTTATAAGCAAGCACGTAAAGCAGGATTTTTTTAAGACGGAATATAATAAAATTTTTGACGGCGACGAATTCTGGAAAAAATTAGACGTTGCTGAAAGTAGGACCTTTAAGTGGGTAGAGGCATCCACCTACATTAAAAAGCCGCCCTATTTTGACGGCTTCAAGCTGGATCTGTCCAAACCGGTCAGTTTTACAGGTGCCCGAAACCTGCTTCTGTTGGGCGATACGGTGACCACCGACCATATTTCACCGGCCGGAGCGATTCCGGAGAAATATCCCGCCGGACAATATTTGATCAGTAAGGGTGTTGCGCCCCAAGATTTCAACTCATATGGATCCCGGAGAGGAAACCATGAAGTCATGATGCGGGGAACCTTTGGCAACATCCGCATAAAAAATAAACTGGTGGGACAAAAAGAAGGCAGCTATACGATCAAGTTCCCGGATGGTAAGGAACTGTTTATTTATGACGCCTCAATGCAATACAAATCGGAATCCAAGCCTCTTATAGTGCTGGGTGGCAAAGAGTACGGTACCGGCTCGTCGAGAGATTGGGCCGCCAAAGGCACCAGTTTGCTTGGAATAAAGGCAGTCATCGCCGAGTCTTATGAACGCATTCATCGCAGTAATCTGGTCGGTATGGGCGCTCTGCCCCTGGTGTTCAAAGATGGTGATAGCTGGGGGAGCCTGGGGCTGGACGGTACGGAAATATTTTCCATCAGCGGTATGGAAGATATGAAACCGCGCAAGGTTCTTCAGGTCAAGGCTGTCAAAGATGACGGCCGAGAAATTGAGTTTGGCGTCATTGCCCGTCTGGACACCGACGTCGATGTCGAGTATTTTGAAAACGGCGGTATTTTGCCCTATGTCTTGCGCAAGGTAATGTCCGAATAAGAGCAGATTTCAATATAAGGACTGCGTTGGGGCCGCTTCAAACTAGTTTAAAAACAATCCTCTGAGTATGAATTCAGGAAAAGGACGTATGCTATGGCAGTTGAGAATAAAATTTTAAAAAACGAAGACGGATCACTGAGTGTACCTGATTATCCGGTCATTCCTTTTATTGAAGGGGACGGAATCGGGCCGGATATATGGCGGGCGTCAAAACTGGTAATGGACGGTGCCGTAAAAAGGGCATATGCAGATTCGCGTAAAATAGAATGGCTTGAAGTATTGGCCGGCGAGAAGAGTTTTCAAAGAACAGATGCCTGGCTACCGGACGAAACATTGAAACTTATTGAAACGCATGTCGTGGCAATAAAAGGCCCCATGACGACACCAATTGGGAAAGGTATTAGAAGCCTTAACGTGGCTATTCGGCAAAAACTGGATTTGTATGCGTGTGTTCGGCCGGTTCAATATATTGCTACGGTTCCAAGTCCCATGAAATATCCGGAAAAAATCGATATGGTCGTGTTCCGGGAAAATACTGAAGATTTGTACGCTGGAATTGAATTTCAAGCCGGCACCCCAGAAGCTGATAAAGTCAGAAATTTTTTAAACGACCAAATGGGCACGGCTTTACCGCAAGATTCCGGTCTCGGGATCAAACCGATCAGTGAAAAGAAGACTAAACGGCTGGTGGCAAGCGCCATTGCTTACGCAATTGACAATCGCTATGCAAGCGTGACCTTGATGCACAAAGGCAATATTATGAAATTCACCGAGGGGGCCTTTGCTAAATGGGGGTATGAAGTTGCGCGGGAAAAATTTCGCAATTATACCATCACCGAAAAAGAACTTTATGACAACTACCAGGGTAAATTTCCAGAAGGAAAGGTATTGATCAAAGACCGAATCGCCGATATGCTCTTCCAACAAGTCCTGCTGAGACCCGACGAGTATGATGTGATTGCTACGCCCAACCTAAATGGAGATTACCTTTCGGATGCTCTGGCTGCCCAGGTTGGTGGCTTGGGAATGGCGCCGGGGGCAAATATCGGCGACACCTGTGCTGTTTTTGAAGCCACCCACGGAACAGCTCCCAAGTATGCCGGTCTGGATAAAGTCAATCCAAGTTCCTTGATTTTGTCGGGTGCCATGATGCTCGACTATATGGGATGGCGGGAAGCCTCCGGATTGATTCGGATAGCTCTTCAAAAAACAATAAAATCCGGAACGGTGACGTATGATCTGGCGCGGCAGATAGACAAGGCCACCGAAGTGAAGTGTTCCCAGTTCGCTCAAGCAATTGTAGATAATATGGAATAATGATGGGTTCCCGCTCGCTTAGAAGTTGCTGCCGGCTTTTGGTGATTTTCCTTTTGTTAGCTTTAGTAAATTAATCTTTATGGATTGCAACCGACCGCCACATACGAACAACGGACTCAAATGCGTCGAACACATTTGAAATGTAAGGTATCCCTTCTAAACCCGACAAGATTATATCGTGCGAGCGTTGCATTTTTACTCAATTTTTCCTCGTATCCCGATATGTTAAATCCTGATCGCCAACTTAAAATGCATTTCAGAGGAGTACATGAAGATGCAAAAAACCATATTCGCGCATTCGTTTTTTAATCGGTGTATGGGTCTGATACTTGCGGTGTTCGTTTTGGGTTTACCAACGCAGAGCGATGCGCTTGCTTGGGATGATGTAAAAGCAAAGGCCCGCGGCCAGACCGTCAATTGGTTCATGTGGGGAGGATTTCCCTCTACGAATGCATACGTGAATGGATATGTGGCTCAACGGGTAAAGGCGCAGTTCAATGTAAAGCTGCGGCAGGTGCCGGTCAAAGACATCTCCGAGGTGGTCAGTAAAATACTGGTTGAAAAGCAGGCCGGCAAAAATAAGGGCGGCGAGGTGGATTTAATGTGGATCAACGGCGAAAATTTTCGCACCTGCAAACGAAACGGTCTTCTATATGGCCCGTTTGCAGATTTGCTGCCCAATCAGAAGCTGGTGGATTGGTCACGCCCATCTGTACACAATGATTTCGGTGAACCGGTGGAAGGTCTGGAGTCTCCATGGGGAAGTGCCCAGGTGGTGATGATCTATGATTCAAAACGGACACCCTCACCTCCGCGAACATTAGGGGATTTACTGAATTGGATTCGCAACCATCCCGGTCGATTTGCTTACCCGGCACCTCCGGATTTTACAGGATCGGTTTTTGTACGCCATGTGTTTTATCATGTCTCCGGTGACGTTGAGTCGTGGCAGGGTGAATTTGACGAAAAGCGCTTTGAAACGGCGGCCAGCAAAACCTATGATGTTTTGAAAGAAATATCTCCCTATCTTTGGCGTCAGGGCAAGACCTATCCTGAAAATCCCATCCGGCTGGCGCATTTGCTGGCGGACGGCGAGGTGGATTTTGCCATCAGCTATCATCCGGCTGAGGCTTCCAAAGGGATACACGATGGTCTTTATCCGAATACGGTGCGTACATTTGTCTTTAAAGAAGGAACCATCAGCAATACCCACTTTGTTGCCATACCCTTTAACGCTGCTCACAAAGAAGGTGCCATGGTGGTGGCCAATTTTCTGATTTCGCCGGAGGCTCAGTTGAAGAAGGCGGATCCGGAAGTTTGGGGGGACCTTCCGGCCATCGATATTCAGCGCCTGGATGCGATCTGGCAAAAAAAATTCGATCAATTGCCTCGAGGAATCGCAACACTGTCAAACGAAAAATTGCAAAGCCATCAACTCCCGGAACCACCATCGGAAATACTGATCCGATTGGAAAAGGGCTGGGATCGTCACGTTCTCAAAAAGCGGTGATTTCAAGAAAAAGACCCATAAATACGAATGCTCGGACCCGAAAGGGGCCGGGATATCTGACCATTGGCAGAATGGTCACACCTGCACTCGCAGTCGTAATGGCATTGTTTGGCGGCGGGTTGGCGCTGGGTTTGATTCAAAGTCTGGGATATCTGCCGGCGGCCGGCATGGATTCTCTGACCGTGATCCATTTTACCAATGTGTTAGGCGATCCGGACTTTATCGACAGCCTGCTCCTGACACTGTATATTTCCGTGACATCCACCGTAGTCGCCGCCTTAATCAGCATTGCCATGTCACTGATTCTGGTGTCCGTTGCCGAGAAAAATCGTTTAGTTCATTTTGTGTTCCAGATACCTCTGACGGTTCCGCATCTGGTCATCGCCGTGGCAGTAGTATTTATGCTGGCACCTGCCGGGCTCGTCTCCCGTATGGCAATTAAACTGGGTATCATAGATTCTTCGGCGTTGTTTCCGTTGTTGATTAACGACCGTTGGGGGATCGGTATTCTGCTGGCCTACGTGTGGAAAGAAATTCCGTTTATAACGCTGATGATTCTTGCGGTACTGCGCCACAGTGGCATGGAACTCTTGGATGTGGGTCGAACACTTAATGCAAGCTCTTGGCAGCGGTTTCGCTACATCACGCTGCCGACGATCTCTCCCAGTCTGGGAGCAGCTTGCCTGATCGTCTTTGCCTACACGTTCGGCGCCTTTGAAGTACCGTTTTTGTTAGGCCAAACCTATCCGATGATGCTGCCGGTGTGGGCGTATAAAAATTACAGCGATGTCGATTTGCTGGCCCGCCCCGAAGGGATTGCCACCGGATTGGTCATCGCGGGAGTTGTTCTGGTGGCTGTCGTATTATCACAGGCATTGACGCATGCCGCACGGAGAAGGGGGGGGGTGCTGTGAAATCATGGCATGGCCCCATTGCTTCCGCTGCCGTTTTCATGGCAGTTGCCCTGCCGTTTATTGGTTTAATACTGTGGTCCTTCAGCAATCGCTGGTTTTACCCGGATCTGTGGCCTCAACAGTGGGGATTAAGAGCCTGGAATTATGTGTTCGGGACTGCCGGGAGCCAAATTCTAACGGCGCTGACCCAAAGTTTGCTGGTGGCCGCGGCGACTGCTGTTATCTCGGTGATTATTGGGGTGCCCGCCGGTAGAGCTCTCGGTTTGTATGAGTTTAGGGGTAAGGATCTAATTTCGATTGTCTTGATGCTTCCGGTTATTGTTCCACCATTGTGTGTTGCCATGGGACTGCATTTATGGTTCATCAAGATGGGATTGGCGGAAACGTTTTTCGGAGTTGTACTGGTTCATCTCACATTTTGTCTGCCCTATTCTGTGTTTGTGATGTGGGGGGTATTTTCGAATTACAATCCCGATTACGAAGACCAGGCGCGTTCACTGGGGGCATCTTCCTCGAAAGTTATTCTGCGCATAATGTTGCCGATGATCTTTCCCGGTGTTATCGTCGCCGGTTTATTTTCATTCTTACTGTCATGGAGTCAGTATTTGAGCACATTGATTATCGGCGGAGGACGGATCACAACGCTGCCGATCATACTGTTCGCGCTAATGGGAAGCGGTGACCGCCCGGTGGCCGCCGCCGTTAGCGTCGTTTTTGTGGTACCGGCGTTCTTTGCGCTTTTGTTTAGCGCCAGGTACCTCGGTGGTAGAAGCATTGCAGGGGTCAGATAGTGGGGAATCTGTTACTAAAAAATCTTGATATCCGCTTCGGAAACGAACCTGTTATTCACGATTTCAATCTGGAAGTCCGGGATGGTGAGATGGTTTCACTGCTGGGTCCCAGTGGCGCCGGCAAAACGACGGTCCTCAAAGCGGTGGCCGGCTTGATTCAGCCACATAAGGGTGAAATTCTAATAGACGGACAAGTTGTCCAAGACAGGCCGCCGGAACAACGAAATGCGGTTATGGTATTCCAAAAGTCCTTGCTGTTCCCGTTCATGAACGTGGAGCAGAACATCGGTTTCGGGTTGCGAATGAAGGGGTGTCATGGACAGAAATTCCGTAAGCAAATTGAAGAGATCATGAAATTGACCGAACTCACGGGTCTGGGACAACGGAGAGTCCACGAATTGTCCGGCGGTCAGCAGCAGAGGGTTAGCCTTGCAAGAGCCCTGGTGCTAAAGCCGTCCGTGCTTCTGCTGGATGAACCATTGAGCAACCTGGATGCCAACCTAAGGCAGCAGATGAGGGAATTGATCCAAGATATTCAGGCTGAAACCCAAATCACGACCTTGTTTGTTACCCATGATCAGACGGAAGCTCTGATGATTTCCCACCGGGTGAGCCTGTTGTTAAATGGCCGGCTACGTCAGGTCGGCAAGCCGCAGGATCTTTTTTACCGGCCATCGGACCCGGATGTAGCCCGGTTTTTCGGCGGCTGTAATTTTATTCAAGGTAAAGTAAAAGACGGCGTGTTTCAATCGGATTTTGGTAATGCTCCTGCACCGGAAATAAATGGTAACGGGCATCTGTTGACCGCCACGATACGGCCGGAGGACATTCTGATTTCATCGGACGCGACTTTTGAAGTTGAGGGACAGATAGAAAAGACCAATTTTGAAGGCAGCACAACGCGCATCTGGTTGAAATGCCAAAACACCCGCTTTGTTATCCTAACGTCTGAATCAGATTTCTTCCCCGGACAATCTGTCCGCATCCATCTCCCGTCGGAAAAAATCCGGATCTTTCCTTCCGAATGAAGCAAACATGACCTCTAACTTAATGAACGACCAGTTGCCGAGAATAACACAATACTTAACCAGCAAGGATTGGGGAGACGTCCCCGTCATGTGCGGTCAGACATTTTCGGTGAGCCCTCTTGCTCAGGGGGAATATAACCTCAACTATTTGTTGTCTTGCGAATCAATCAAGCTTGTATTCAGGGTAAATATCGGTACCCAAATCAACCGGGACGATCAGATCATCTACGAATACAACGCACTAGATTTGCTAAAGAAGAGCGGCGTGACACCCTACCCCCATTTTGTCGATGATTCGAGGCAGTTTTTTGACCGGGGGATCTTGATTATGGATTATCTTCCCGGTGCTGCCTTGGACTATGAAAAAGATTTAGCGGACGCCGCCAGACTTTTGGCTACAATTCATCAAGTCGAGGTGCCTGAAGCGAACAATCATCTAATCCGCGAAGAAGCGCCCCTTTCGTTAATTTTTAAGGAATGCGACGGATTGCTGCAGCAATACATTGACTCAGACCTGGCGGATACGGATATTCGGGACTATTTGATGGATTTGAGGAACTGGGCAGACGCCGCCCGAAAGGAAGAAATATTTTACCAACAGGATCCTTGGCCGTGCATCGTAAACACCGAGGTGAACTCCGGTAATTTTATCGTAAACCGCGAGCAGGAAACGATTCATTTAGTAGACTGGGAGATGCCTCGCTGGGGTGATCCATCCCAGGATCTTGCGCACTTTTGTTCGCCCCTGACCACCTTGTGGAAAACCGACTGGCAAATGACACCCGTGTTAAAGCGAGATTTTCTTAAAACTTATTGCCGGCACATCCGGGATCGCCATTTGCGAGACACGCTTTTCGAACGGGTGAGGCTGCGCGATCCTTTTGTATATCTTCGGGGGATTTCTTGGTCGGCGATGGGTTGGGTAGCCTATCAGACAGAATTTTCAGGCATGAAAAATCCTGATACCTGGACTAAACTGAAGCAGTACATGAATCTGAAGTTCATTCGCTCCCTGTTTGATTCCTTTGTTCAGTAACACAAAGATTTCATTTGCCCAAAATTCAAGCATTTCAGCCGGTTTGGAGAGAAGTGCCTTCTTGACAATAGGATCGGTATCCGATATCTGAATCCCGCATGCGAGCGAATTTGCGTTGGATGTATCATGCGCCGAAGCTGTGTCATCCGGAGATTCACGATGCCACCTGAAATCCAAACACCCCCGAACTTCATGGAGTGGAAAGAGCTATCCTCATTGGTTGGCTCCCTGCGGACACGTTCCCTTGTCGCCCGCCCAAAGACGATCGAACAGTGCCGTGAAGCGTTGGCCTACTGTCGTCAGCACGGCATGACCATATGCGCGCGCGGGGCCGGGCGCGGTTACGGGGACCTTGCGCTCAACGACGGCCACGCGCTGCTCGACATGAGCGCCATGAACCGGATCCTCGAGTTCGACGAGGAGGCCGCCCAGATCACCGTGGAGGCCGGCATCCGAATCATCGATATTTATCAGGCGGTCCACCATCGCCTGCTCACGCTCCACGCCAGTCCGACCGAATCGCACTCCAGTGTCGCCGGCGCAATCTGTGCCAACGTCAACGGTAAGGACGCTTGGCACCACGGCAGCTTTGCTCACCAGATCGTCCGACTCACCTTCCTGCTCGCCGATGGCGAGACGCTCATCATCGACCGGTCGCATGAGCTCTTCAACGCCGTCGTGGGAGGCATCGGGCTGCTCGGTATTATTGTGGACGCAACGCTTCAGCTCCGCCCGATCCCTTCCCCCTATGTCGAGATCAACCGCATTCCGGTGCCCAACGTCGACGCCCTGCTCGAGACGATGGCCCAGGTCGAGAAATCACACGACGCGGCCGTCGTGTGGGTAGACGCCTACGCCCGTGGCCACAACACCGGACGCTCCGTGATCCACGCCGCGAAGTGGATCGAGCGTCACGAAACCGAATCACAACGCCGGAAAATCCTTGAGGCGGGCTACAAACGTCTCGACGAGCATCGCCGATTCGGTCTCGCGCTTCACGAAAAATTCGGTCCCATCCTGTCGATCATGCTTCACGCCCAGCGACCCATGATGAATCTATTCAACCGACTCTACTACGCCATGTGCCGGTTGATCTATCGCTTGGGCCGCTCTTCGAACTCCGAGCTCTTTCTCAGGTTCGGTTTCGAGGCCAGCTTCACCGTGCCGCCGGCCCACCTCGTTTGCGGTCCGCACGGTTACACCGTCCAACTCACATTTCCACGACATAGTGCACGCGAGGCAATCGTCGAGTTGCTGGGGATCTGCCGGTCGTCGCCCTGCCCGCCAGTTACGACCATCCTGCGCGTTCACAAGCCGGACGACTGCCTGATCTCCTTCTCCGAGGACGGCTACAGCCTCAACTTCGAGTTCCACCCGAAGAAGCGCTACGAGACCGCCAGCCGCGAGACCGTCGACCGCCTCATCGATGCAACCGTACGGCGCGGAGGCAAGATTCACCTCGCCAAAGACCAGGTCTTGACGCCCGAGCAGTTCTACCGTGTCTATCCTCGCTACCGGGATCTTCTGGAGGTTAAGCGACAACTCGATCCGAACGGCCTGTTCACATCCGATTTGGCACGCCGCGTCGGCATAGACCCCGACCTGAACAAGCAGCGGCCGGAGTAGAGACGACAGGATACGGATTCAAGATGCAGTGCTTTCCAGAGCTCCCTTTACGGCCTTATACACCTGATCAACGGTGTAGAAGTCACTCTTAAAAATTTGATTTCCATTTGGAGAGTATATGACCAATAGGGGGATGGTTAAGTTTCCAACTTCTCTCAGCTTTGCTTTGCCAGCGGGATTGTTACCGGTAATATCCACTTTCATCGGTACGATGTTTTCTTCGGCCAAAAGTGCGACTATCTTTGGGTTCTTAAAGATTCCCTGCTCAAGTGCCTTGCAGTTCAGACACCACTCGGCAGTGAAGACCATAATAACCACCTTGTGCTCGTTTTGCACTTTTGCAAGTCTTTCCGGTGTGTAGTACTCCCAATCAATGGGTCCGTGATCGGTTAGCCAAACTGCTCCGTAGGCGGACAAAACTATTAAAATTGCTCCGATCCCTGAGAAAATTACGCTTAATTTTGCTTCTTTGGCAATTTTTAGAGTTCTATACGCCAGCCAACCGCCGGCTGCCGCGCAGAAAAACATCACCGGCCACCAGTAGACCTTGCTGGGGGGATTTGGCGGGGAAGAAAAGAGGGCACTCAAACCGACGCCAATAAAATAGGCAGCTGCCGCCAGCATGAGCAATCCCATGACCTGTTTAATCAATTCACTGGCCGGCCCTGTTTTTGGCATTTTTTCTACCAAGGTCGGTGATGCGGACAGTATTAAGTACGGGAGCGCCATACCAATGCCGATGGCAGCAAATGTCGATAGGGTGGTTAAGGGTTGCTGAGTGGCGGCCCAGGCTGCGGCTGCCCCCATAAAAGGGGCTGTGCAGGGAGTCGAGAGAATTGCTGCAAGAACGCCCAATCCAAAAGAACCTTTAAGGCTGTCCTGTTCGGG